>JBAZCO010000001.1:0-61817 GCA_041654915.1 Clostridia bacterium
AAGGGATAAGATAATTTGGATGCCGTTTAACGATGAAGGCAAGAATATAGAAAAGGCTGCACATTCATTAAAGATTTATAAAACGGTCGGGGGGGGGGGGTATTCCCTTACAGCGAGCCAAAGGAGTGGGATATCATGATATCTAACCCTCCCTTTTCAGGCAGAACACAGTTATTTGAGCAAATATTTTCATATGATAAGCCATTTGTGCTATTACAGCCAGTACAGGCATTTAATAACACAAGTTTTGTGCAAATGCTATGCAATAGAAATGATGACATAGGAATAATCTGCCCAAGCAAAAGAATGAGTTTTATTGTAAATAATAAAGAATATAAAAACAGTAGCACAGCCTTTTACTCTTTGTGGCTTTGCTACAAAATACCCTCTATAAAGGGATTTACAAGTTTGACTATCGACAGGTAAAAGGGCTATAATAATAATTACCGCTATAAATAATAAACCATAATACAGAAAGGCTAACCATATGCCAGAAACCACAAAAATCAGAGTCTTTTCCACAGACAAAGTAGAATTAGCACCGTGTAATGAAGATAGAGCATATAGCCTTGTGCGCAAGCATAAGGCTTATTTTATCGTTATAGACGGGCAAAGGGCTATTGTTATAAATAAGTCCTCCGAGCAAATAAGCATAAAGGAGGGCGATAACAAATGAGTAGAATAGATACCACGGATCTAAAGTCAAGGTTTGACTTCGAAGGATATGTTGCCGCAAGAGTAAAAGGACTAAAAAAATCAGGCAGTCAGCATATCTGCCTTTGCCCTTTCCATGATGACAACACGCAATCCGCAAGCGTAGACTTTGATAACCATTTATTTAACTGCTTTGCCTGTGGGTCTGCTTTTGACAGCATAGGTTTTGTTATGGCATATGAAAACTGCGATTTTCACCGTGCTGTAGAAATAATGGGCGGAGCAGATTCAGAATTTAGGCTTATAGAACCACGAAAAATAACCTTTAAGGAAAAGGAAGTTACATATACACCCGTAAGGGGTGACATCAGGACTTGTTTAGACTATGAAAATCCTAAAGATAAACACAGCCCTTGGAAATTTGCTGCAGAATATGTTTACATCCCAGACAAACTCGTAAAGATAAGATATGAGTCAAGCAAATCCAACAAGAAAACTTTTCGCACATATCATAAGCAAGATGACGGCAAATGGTATTACGGCAAAGGGGATAATGTATTTCCCTTATATGCACCAAACGGCTATGACAGCGATACTATTATATTTGTAGAGGGCGAAAAGGATGTAGATTCTTTAATAGACATAGGCTATACGGCGGTTTGTACCGCATTCGGCGCAACAGAAGATGCCAGGCAACTCGACAAAGATGACATAGAGAACTTAAGAGAAAAATTAGTTGTTGTTATACCCGATGATAATGACAAAGCCGATGACATAGGCGGGAAATATGCCCGTGCTGTCGCAAATAAGCTAATCTTTAACGGTGTAACCGCAAGGGTATTCAATTTAACAGAATTAAACACAGAAAATATACATGGCTATGACATTACGGATGCTATAGAGCAACACGGCGATGTATTTATAGCGGATAAGTTAGAAAAATTTATTAAAGAATTGCCCGAAAACCAAACAGAACTTGTGCCTGTTAAATCGTACGGGTATACACAAGAACAAGATTTACAGATAGAACTGATAGCCAGTACACTTGCAAAGCATAATAATGACTGGACACAATGCCTACCGCAAGATACGGCTATGCGTGAACTGGCAAAAGAGCTAAATTGTGCCTTGCCCGCACTTAGGAAAACAATAGAAAGACGGGCAGAAGAAATAAGAAAAGAGCATAATGTATTTTTAGCTAAAAGTAATGTTAAGAACACTATTGTGGAGATAGACAAAATCGCAAGGTCTATCAATATTAAGGGCAGCGGATATATTGTTGCTGAAAACGGCATGATAGTCACAGACGAAGGTGAAATCGTATGCAAGCAAATAATGCTACCCGTAGCCGAAGTACAAGACATTGACGGCAGCAGGATAGACGGCTCACATGTAATGCTTGCTTATGTGCCTATCGACGACAGCAATATACATTTAGGCCAGTTCCCGGCTTCTTCTTTGTCTTTAACCAATGACTTGATTAGAACTTTATCTACATGCGGACTGTCGGTTAACTCACAAAATTCGGGTGCGGTTATGGAGTACATAGACAACATAAGAAACTGGTACAAGCAAAACGGACAGACAAGGATATTTAAGAGTGCAAACAGGCTTGGGTGGATAAAGCAAGGCGAACCTATATTCTTGCCATATGAGTATGATCCATTGACAATGATATACGGTACGGGAGTGGAAAAAAACACCATATCTAAAATGACAGCCACGGCAGGGGAAAGAGAAGAAAGCCGTAAACTTATAAAAGAAACATGCAAGGCAACAAATGTAATGACAACCATTATCGGTGCAACGGTCGCAAGTTTATTGTTAGGCTATTGCGACACAAACGGCGAAATGCAAGGCTTTGCTTTTAATGTGTACCATAAATCAGGTACGGGTAAATCTGTTATGACAGAAGTAGCCGCATCTATGTTCGGTAGCGGACAGTTTGTCAACGGTTGGTTCGGCATAGCAGATGCTACCTTGGCATCAGACAAAGGCAGAAATGCATACTATTATAATATGCCCTTATTTGTGGATGATATTGTGCGAAAGCGTGGGGAATTTAATGTACCCGTAACAGAACTGCCCAGAAGAAAAACACGTTATATTATGGGTGTAACGGGCGGGGAGGGCAGGAGCAGGCTAAACCAGGCAGGGGAGTTTCGGGAAGTAGGAAACTGGTGTAATGTGGTTATACTCACAAATGAAGATAGGATGGTGGAAGATACCATGGACGGCGGTGCATTCTCAAGGTGCTTGGAAGTCCAACACACAGACTATCTTTCAGAGCAAACACTAACCGACTGGGTAAACCGATTCTCGGAACATTACGGACACTTTCCTTTGGATATCATAAACCAAATACGCACAAAAACACCCGAAGAGTGGAGGGCGGAGATATCCTTTTGGACGAACATGTATATAGCACTAGGTGTAACGGGAAAAAGAGCTTTATACGCAAGTTATATCCAAACAGGTTACAAGATAGCAAAAGAAGCCGTAGATATAGGCACAGAGTTTGACACGGACTGGTTTGCAAAAGAAATCAAATCCGTAGGTGAAGTGGATGACGGCGCAAGGGCTTATATCAAGATTTTGGACTGGATTTCAACGCACACCGAATATTTGCGTGCAGAGGTGGACAAAAACGGAATAACAGTCGGATCATTGAACTATGACAAGCAAGGGAATAAGGTTGCAAGTATACCCGTAGCAGAACTTACAAAGGTCTGTAATCAGTATAATATAAACAGGCAGTCACTTATAAACTATGCATACGAAACAGACAAGGCTGTCCGTGCATACGATGAAAACGATAAGGCCGCACCTGTAAGAGTGCAAATACGAGATGCAGAAATTAGGTGTATACAATTTTACTATGAATGGCTAAACAAAATGGTCGAATATGACGAGAGTGCAGATTATAATTATAAGCGCAGTTGGTATGGAAGTGGGGTGTAAAAAATGAACGAACAACAACAACCGGTAAGGCAATCAATAAGAAAGAAAATGTCAATAACAAAATTAACGATGGCACGGCTTGCGTATATCCGTGAACATTATTATGAATTTGCGGCACACCAAATGCGTAAGCGCCGTGATTTGGTAAACCCTGAAGCCATGCACAAGGACACGGTTATAGTCGAAGCAGGTGTTGAAGTGCTGTTCAATGCAATATGTAAAATACACGAACTATCGCCAGAAGAAACTACCGCCATAGCCATAGAAGAATACGCAACCGAGCAAATATTTGACGATAAATTCTTGGACAAGCTAGGGGATTTCGTTGAACTGGAATACGAAGCAAGTAAGAGAGTGAATGTTACACCAGGCGACAGGATGAAAGCTGTTGCGGAGTACAGGGATAGAAAAAAAGAAATAAGTGATGAATGGGGTGAAGAATAATGACAACAAGGTACATAAACGAACAAGGCGAGCCGATGGCATTCTCTGAAATAAAGGGCGAAATCGATGTGCGAAACTATGAAGAATTGTGTGTTTTTCTGGGTGATTTTCGTAAGCCCATAACATCAGGCGATGGCAAAATCTATAATGCAGATATAGGTAAGGCTGTCTGGGCTAACATAGTTTGCCGCAAAAAACCCGTTGCACACCAAAACAGCTTTGACTCTGAAAGTGTCTATCAGCTTATTGCCGAACTCGGGTTTAACGGTGATTTTCCCGCTATGCTTTATTTGTATGACCGTTTGAATATATCCGAAAGTAAATATTTAGCTATATGCAAGGACAATACAGACGAACGAAGTGCAATCTTTCGCTGGGCAAGAGAGGTTTTTTCACACGTAAGTAAAATCAATGCCGTACACGGAAACGGGAATGTAAATGTATTCCAATACGTAAGCATGTCGGACGATGTAGATATTGCAAGCGATAACCAATACGTTACACCCGAAAAAAATATCCAGGGCATACTCGAATTGTTTAGCGAACTTGCAGCAAACAAAGGGAAAGTAGGTGAACAAGATGAAGCAGTTGGATGATGCCATAAATGACATCATAACTACGATGACAAACGCGGAAAAAAGGGAGTTTGCGGAACTTTTTACACCCACACTCTCAAGCTTGCTCCCGCCGGGCTTTTCCTTGTCGAACAAGCAAGCATTCTTTATGATCATGCGACAACAGGATAAATATACACCTATGCGTGAGTTTATCATGCTTTTAGGTGACAGGCATGGTGTAGATGTATCTTTTATTGCAGATAGACCCATAATACCAAAGGAAGGCTTATACGGCGGTTCGGGTAACTCTGGAAAGAGTTATATGTTATCTGCTTTAGGCTTAACCACAGCCGATACCTACGGCCTTGATGTGCGTGTATTTACAGCCGAGAAGCAAGCCAAGTCTTTTAGCGGTGGTGTAGGCAAGCAAATATACGAATGGATAGAACCGCAGATAAAATCAAGGTATATAAGAAATGACGAAGAAAAAGCTATACTTACATTCCCGTCAGGCGGTACAATACATTTTTGCGGACTAGATAATGCTAATGCCTGGAAGAAATACAAGGGCGGAAATATAGCCCAAATGATATTTGACGAGGTAACGGAAATCGCACCTGAAAGCTATACAAAGCAGATAGGCGGTTGGTGCAGAAAATCGCCCAAGGCTTTCCAGATAGGGTATACAGCCAATGCTTGTTCAGCAACAAATCCGCATGGGAAATTTGTTACATTCTATCGTGAGCGGTTTGTGGACGGCACAGGTAAAGATACTTTTTATCTAAAGGCCTTGCCAAAAGACAACCCTTTTATAGATTATGAATCATATAAGCGTGATTTAGAAAATCTAGGTGATCCTGTGTTTGCCGCACAGATGTTAGAGGGGCGTTGGGATATAATGCCGGCAGGAGATTTATTTAAGTCCGGCTGCACAAGAGAAGTTGCGGATATACCTGCAAGCGGAGTTACAAAGCGTGGCTGGGATATAGCAGCAACTACAAAAAAAACATCAAACTATACCGCAGGAGTGAAAATGCGTTACCACGAAGGTATATACTATATCATGGATATAGATGTGTTCAAGGAAACACCCAATGAAAACGATAAGCGTATGCGGCTTAATGCACAAATAGATGGCAGAAATTGTGAGGTTGTAACCGAATTA
This sequence comes from Clostridia bacterium, assembly GCA_041654915.1. Taxonomy (GTDB): domain Bacteria; phylum Bacillota; class Clostridia; order Christensenellales; family DTU072; genus JBAZCO01. The sequence continues at coordinate 5,782 of JBAZCO010000001.1, forward strand.
CAGCCCGGAGCCGCAGGCAAATATTTAGAAGAACATTTCAACAAAAAGCTGTTTAACGGCTTTACCCATAAATCTATCGGAGTACCAAACGATAAGGCTGTCCGTGCCAGACCTTTATCTGTTGCCTGTGCCAATGGTTTAGTCTGTATCTGGAGCAGCTGTAGAAATAAATACGAATTCTTAGAACAGCTTGTAGCTTTTCCCAACGGAGAAGATGATGATATGGTAGATGCTTGTACCTTAGTTTTTAACGCAATCCAAGAACAAGTCGCAAATTATACGGGTAGCACACCGCAAACCAGTACAAAAAGCACAAGAACGGATGTAAACAAAGTCGCTGCTGACAGGCTAAACAAAAGAGAAAGATGGAATTTTTAACTTATAGCAGAAAATCCCCTTGCACCTGAACTTGCGTTCACAGCCTTTAACTCAGACAGTATCGCTCTCCACAATGCATTGCTTGTCGGCGGTACAGTAACTTCCAAAGTCCTATCTTCTTCTAATACATCATGCAAAGACTGCATCTGTGGTGTAAACCATGATCTAATCGCATCTGATATTTCTTTTGCACTTGGTGCATTAAACTTATCTTGTGCTACACCCGCTCTCGCTTGTTCCATTTGGATATTAATGTTTTGTGCGGATGTTTGCATATTAACCCTGCTTACAGCATTGGCTATATCATTGGCAAAGGCTTTAATAAACGGTGTGTTTTCAAGGGGGAATACAACTTCCGCTCCTGCTTCGCCTGCCTCTACATTCGATGCAAGCATGGTGGGTTTCCTTAGCATTTGTACGCCCCTTGCCGCCTGGATTATACCGCCGTCAGCAAGCCGGGATAGTTTGCCGCCGCTCATTTTACTGTAACTTACACTGCCGCTTGTGCTTGTCGATAAGCTTTTCATTGTCTTGGAAAAGCCCGAGAGCATATCATTTAATCCTGTTGCAATCCTGCCTGTAAATTGTTCCATAAGTGTAAGCATGTTGTTAAGCATAGACTTAAAGCCACTTGTAGCCGTTGAGGTGTTGCTCTTTATACCGTCAGCAACACTGCTGGCGATTTTCTTGCCCTTGTCTTTATATTTGCTGGTAGATCCATCCGCTTTTTCTACTTCTTTGTAAACGGCTTCCATTGCGGTTTTAACGGATTTTGTATTTTTCTTGATGCCGTCACCAAAGCCCGTGACAAGCTTTTTGCCTGCTTCTTGTAGGTTAGTGAATATCTTGTCCGGCAATGTTGTGTTGGAGTTACCTTTTGTTATTTCTGCCATTTCGCCCATAAGTTTTCCGTAGTCTGTCAACAGCCTGACAGCAGACCTTAATTCAGGGTTGGCAAGCCGCAGCTTATCATTAAGCCCTATCAGCTGCTTTTCGATTTTGGCTATATCATCCGCTAACTTTTGGACAGGATCTTTGGTAAACCAACCGATTATAGTATCTATTGTTCCGCTTAGCCCCGCAATAGCCGATACCTTGGTATAGGTTACGACATGCCCTGCAAACTCTTTCATGAAGCCCACAAAATCTTCCATATCCCTTGAAAGTGAGGGCAACTTTACATTTAGCCTGGCAAGTGCAGGCGCTAAATTATCGCTTAATTCTTTCGCTACCTTTATAAGGCTTTGTGTGAATGTGATAAAGGCTTCTGTCAGCTGTACCAGTAATGCCGTACCAAGCCCGATGGCCAACGGCAATAGCCCGACCGATGCTATACTTGCAGCGCCGAGCAAAGCAGTAACCGCACCTATGGCGATAAGTAAATCTGTACCTATTTCTATTGCCTTGGCTATGTTTTCACCGTTCTCAAGCACAGGCTCCCATGCAATACCTATCTGCTCTAAGCCTTTACCTATAGCCCAAATTTCAAGTATAAACAATCCTACGGCTACACCTACTTCTAGCAACATAGCTATACCAAGTCCAATAGCCAACGGCAACAGCCCTGCCGAAGCTACAGCCGCAACGCCGAGCAAGGCACAAACCGCACCGACAGCAACCAGTAACGCAGTGCCAAGCCCTATGGCCGCTAAAACAGTATCGCCATGCTCAAGCACGGGTTCCCATGCTTTCCGTATTTCATCCAGACCTTTACCTATAGCCCAGATCTCAAGCAAGAACAGCCCTGCGGCTACACCTATCAAGGCAAGCATGGCAATACCTATGGCTATGGATGCCAATAAAGGTGTGCCAACCATACCAAGCACAGCACAAATTGCGCCTATAGCAACTAACAATGCAGTGCCAAGACCTATGGCTAATAATACGGTTTCACCGTTCTCAAGCACAGGCTCCCATGCAATCCTTATCTCATCCAAAGCCTTGCCTATAGCCCAAATTTCAGCTAAGAACAAAGCTGCAGCTGCACCGATTAACGCAAGCACTGCTATACCGATAGCTATATCTGCAACTAAACTTGCCCCTGCTTTTCCAAGTGCTGCCGTTATTGCACCTATAGCCGCAAGTATAGCCACACCTATGCCCATTGAAATAGCTACCGTTCCCGCATTTTCTATAACAGGCTCCCATGCAATACCGACTTGCTCTAACATTTTACCTAAGACCCAAATAGCACCTACAATCAAAATTGCAGCCGCAGCAACTTCTGCCAATATAACTAAACCCATAGCAAGGTTTTTGGCCAAAGATGAAAGCTTGGGATTAAGTTGCCCTGTAGATTGGTTTAAAGTATCTACCGTTGTTGAATCAAGATCAACGGGTGGTGCTGCACTTGCGGCTTTACTTGCGGCCTTACCTGCTACCTTGCCCCCTACCTTACCTGCTACACCCTTTCCTGCGCCAAAGAGTATCTTCCCAGCTGCAAAAAGCTGTAAAGCATCGACAGCGGCCATTAGACCGTTGACAAACAACGAAAGCCATGCACTTGCATCGGAACTATCTTCTTTTAAAGCTTTAATATCATCTGATATAAGCTTTACATCTGTTACAAGTTGCGCCACATTAAGCAATCCTAGCGCTGCTGCTGTACCTTTTCCCTCAAGACCGCCGCCACTAATGCCACCGCCTGCACCGCCACCGCCTTTTGATAATAGTGCCTGCTCCTTATCCTCGGCCGTTTGCATTTTCTCTTGAAGTAGTTGCTCTTTATCCTCAGTTGTCTGCATTTTCTCCTGGAGTAACTGTTCTTTATCTTCGATGGTTTGCGACCGTTCTTGCAATAACTGCTCAATATCTTCTTGAGTTTGTGCTTTTTCTTGCAGCTTTTGCTCTATGTCCTCTTGAGTCTGTGCTTTTTCTTGTAATTTTTGTTCGATATCTTCTTGAGTTTGTGCTTTTTCTTGCAGCTTTTGTTCAATATCCTCTTTGGTTTGTGATTTTTCATGCAACAACTGTTCCTTGCTTTCTCCTGTCATGGCCTTAGAGTATAACTGCATTTGCTTGAAATACATTACCATCTTTAAGCCATAGAGCATAATGTCACTAAGCATCGGATTTATCTCTGCCCATAAATCACCGAGGGCGCCCTGTAATTCGTCTAACTTTAAATCCTTAAAGAAATCATCACCAAGCCCACCAAAGCCCTCAAAGACACCTTTCATGTCAATAGGCGGCATATCGCCAAAATCAAGTTCTTCTAAATCGCCTATGCCTGTTTCAGCAGCCTCAGCAAGCTTATAAACTTCGTCAAAGGACATAAGACCTTTCATCGCCTTTTTGGTTGCACTGGCCGCATCATCTGCACTGTCGGACTGCCTTTTTTCTTCCTCAATTAAAGCATGGCTATAATCTTCTGCCTGTGCCTTAACTTCAGCGTTATACTTATCTATAGATTCTTGTATGTTGTCGTCTATTTCTTTAAACTTTTCGCCGATGCTTGTGCCGCCGCCCATATCCTTTAAAGCAGCACCTACACGCTTGACCGCTTCTTTTACATCATTAAACTTCCCGGCTAAGGCTATAACTAAACCAACAACAATCAACAACACCCCGATAACAGGCAAGAAACCCAAGGCGCCCGAAGCCCCGGCCGCTTTCATGGTCGCAGCCAATAACTGCGTATAAGCAATTGCACCGCCTATAGCAAGATGCACACCCTTAATTGCAATGGCTACAAAGCCCCAAATTCTGCTTACAGCGCCCACAACAAACATGGCAGCCTTATATGCTAACAATGCGCCTAGAACTCGTTTAAGCCATAATTCTAGGGTTGCTACACCGCTTACGGAAGCACCTACGCTTTTGCCGAACATGCCGAAGGCGGCTGCAACAGAAGTAAATACACCGAAAAGGACACGCCCGTACCATGCCAAAGACCCTAGCACAGCGCTTATAATAGGTTTTATTTGGTTAAACACTATGCCGATAACTTGCGCTGCTTTAACAACAGCATTTATAGCGCTGACCGCACCATCGAACACTCCCGGCGGCAACAATGTTTTCAATGCCTTGCCCAAGCCTACCGCTTGGATAGCCTGATACATTCGCTCCACTTTTGGCATTATGGTATCAATTACACTGTCAACCGCACGGCGGATAGGATCCATAATACTAGACGAAACCAGTTCAAAGCTTTCACGCATATTGTTTATTTTCTGTTGGGTTGTTTTTTCCATGTTGTCCAAGGCTTGGCCATAGCGCTTATCTATACCGCGGACTATGGCATTGATAGCTTTATTTGCTTCAATATTTAGATTAGCCCAACCTTTGGCCAGTTCATCTTGAGTTAAACCTAGCTCTTCGGCCAAAATATCAGAAACAGCTACACCTGCTTCCGTTAATTGCCTTACTTCTTTAGCTGTTAGCTTACCTTTAGTGTAGATTTGACCTATAGCACGGGAAATGCGCTCCATTCTGGTTGGGTCACCGCTAACTGCTGTGGCTTTTTCAACTGCTCTCATTATATACATAAGGTTTTTAGCTTGTATGCCATAGGCAGTCAACAATCTTGTAGCGTCGATTAGGTTGCTTACATCAAATGGAGTGCGGATGGCTTCTTGCTTTAAGACCTCTAACAAGCCTTGTGCTTCCTTTTGTCCGCCGGCAAACATACCGCTAAAAGTTGCTTCTGCGGTATTTAGCGCAACAGACAACTCCCATGCGTCCGCAACCATGCCTTTAACCGCATTTACACCCTTATAGAAGGCTTGTGATAGAATAATCCCCTTAAATATGTTGGCAGTTGACCTTGCATAGCCCTGCATGCCCGACATGCTGCCTTTGGCTTTACGTATATATGCAGCTACATCTTTAGCATAGACCGATAGTCTTGCGCTATGTGCGGTTGTTTTTAGAGTCGCTTTTTCAAGCTGTAATGCGGCTACCGTTTGTTTGTTAGAACTTGCCGATGCTTGCTCTGCTGCTATGCGTTTGTTTACGTAGTCGAGTTGTTTTTGAAGAATGGTTGTTATTCGTTCTTGACTTTTTTGGTAACTTGACATAGACATAGACCGCATTTGGTCTATTGAACGTTCATATGCTGCCTGCTCTCGTGCCGCTTGCCTTTGTGCTGCTGCTTGCTGTCTTTGTGCAGCCGCTTGCTGTTGTTGTGCTTGCCTTTGCTGTTGCGCTGCTTGCTTTATTGCAGCGGTTTGTTGTTTTATGGCCGAGGATACGGTAAGTTTTATAGGCTTGCTGCCAAGTTTAGCTATTTCAGCTTCAGCACGTTTTAAATCCGCTGCAAGCTGACTTAAATCTGCACCTATGCCTACCTTTAGTTCTGTAATATTATTTGGCATCACCGTATCCCCCTTGAATTAATTATAATACCGTTTTCCTGTAAACCGTTGTACCACTAGTAAAATATCTATACATTTTGTTATTTAGACACATTTCTTTTCGCTCTCTGTATTTATGCGGGTCACGATAATAGGAGTGTTTTTTTTCTTTGTCATAATATCGCACCATAGAATAATGCTTTGCCTCTTTCCAACCCGTCGCTTCAAACGACACTCCATCAAAGTAATCGTTCAAGACCAAATATTCTATTGTTTGCCCAGCTTGCATTGTGTTCATAACAGCCTTTAACAACCTGCTTGCGCCGCCAATAATGCTTGTGTTTTGTTTGAAGCACATTCTGCTAATGGTTATATCCGCATTATTTTTATTTCCCTTGTCTACCAGCTTTATTTTCTTTGCATAGCAAATTGCACCTACAATCTCGCCCTTGTGCTTTAATGCAAAATAACCACTCCCACGAGCTGCGCCCTGAATATGGTTTTCACGGAAAAATGGATTGCACTCTTTGCTGTCACTTGCCACTAACCTACAATTACGAGCATAAATCCTATGCTCATTCATGCCGAGTGCATTTCTTATAACGCTTTCAAGTATGGGTCTTATTCTGTCATCAGACCACTCTATATCCCATATCTGGAATAACCTGATTCCTTCGTTCTTGCTTTCAATAAATTTACTATAATGATATGATTGCGGCTTTCCGCCCCGATTGTCCCTATTTTCTTCCTGTTCAGTAAATAGCGTTTGATGGGTGCGTATGTCATTAAACTCAAAGCCTATGTTATGATCTGGTAAATAAAAATCTATTTCTTTGGGTTTTATTTGTTGCCTATCGTTAATAACAACATTATCTGCGAGTGTACACAAAAACTCATAGAAATTATATGGTGTCCTTGCTAGGTTGCAAGCAGGACATGCCGTTTGGCTATCCACGCTTTTAAGTTCAGCCTCGCCGATCTGCCTTTCAAACTCACCGTGTTTTTCGCAGACAAATATTGCATTATCTTTTGTTGTAATCTCTGCATTGTCCACCTTTTGTTTGTAATCATCTCTTAATTGATGATATATCGAATACGATTGCTTACGCCTGTTTTTTGACGCTTTTTCTTGCCCGCACGTAGGGCAGCCAAACCCCCTTTTGCGTTGTGTCAATGATTGCCAATACTCGCCATGTATCTCACAAATAAACGGCACCTTATCATGTGAGTGAAACTCTTTTTGCGCTACCCTATCTTTATAGTCAGGTCTTATATCATCAAAGTTATAAGCCATGCGCCCATTAAGGGCAGAAAGGACTTTTCCGCATTCAGGGCACCCACCGCCACGATTATGAGTAACCAATCTTTGCCAATATTCACCATGTTCTTTGCACATGAAAGGCACTTTGTCTGTGCTTAACATTTCACCATTACGTACTTTCTTTCTGTAGTCTTTTCTTATTTCATGCATAAAATCATAATCACGCTTCCTGTTCTTGAAGCCACGCTTTTTAGCAGAACATTTTAAATGCCTATTCCCCTGCTTATAGCTTGTGATGATCATGGAGTAATATTCTTTGCATATTTCACACCGAAACCTAACCTTATCCTCGGCTCCATATTCGCCAGACAACAATTTTTCCCTATCAACAGGATGGACAATGCTTAAGAAGTCATACTTAAGTGCGTTTCGTGCTTTTGTTTTGCTTTTTCGCCTTCTTTTAACACACATAGGGCAACGTTGCCCTTGCGCTCCGATAACATCTTGCACCCTTGCAGTAAATTCGCCATGCTCTTGGCATGTAAAGGTTGCTTTTTTGCCTACACCTTTATAGGTTTCTTTAACAATTTTATACGGAGAGCGTGCCTGCGTATCAGCGAAAGTTCTCTCATAATATGCCTTGTAGTTTTGCTTTGGATAGCATTTCTTACAATGCTGCCTACCTGCCCTAACATTGCCGGGGTATGCTTGAAACTCACCATGCGTAGGGCACTCAAATGTTGCCTTAATATTTGCATTGACATATGTTTCAAGTATCATGCCATACCCCCGCCTTTCTTTAATATCTTTTGCCATCTTGCTTGCGTTCTTGTTTCTTGACATATGAGTGCTCCTTTTCATGCGTGTTAGCTTACTCATACATTATATCACGATGCAAGCATGTTATCCAAGTTTTCTCTTTATATTTTCTTTCAATTCAGGTACAACCCTATCCCTATGTTTTCGCCAGCCCTCATACAAAATTTCACCTTCCCAGTTAAGCTCGTTCGGGCCTGGTTGCATCATATATTCGCTTGCTTCGGTGTTTTCCCAACCACCGACATGCCCAGGCTCACCAAAATGTACTTCACCTTCAATTTCGGTTTCGCCATAATTAACTTTATAAGACGGCACATTACTTTTAAGTGAGTCTTGCAGGTTGCCTGTTTGCACGGGCACCCTATTGCGTGCATCCATATATATATCCTCGCATATTTCGCTTATTTTTTCTGCACAAGCATCCGTAACTTGCATTTTTATATAATCAAACGCTCTGCTTAATTTATTTAATTCGCTTTGTTTTAATGACATTCTTTAGCCCACTTTACCGATTATTTTCAATTTGTTTTCCATAGGTTACCCTCCTAGCTATCTATCCTTGACCATGCACTCCATGTGCTTGTGCTGTAGTTATAGTATCTGCGGTGTATCTGCACGCCGTTGACCATGTATGCAATTTGGTTTTTGTGCCCCGTGTCGGTCGATACTGTGTGTATCCAATAATAATTTGCCGACGGTGCATTTGTCGCCGTGTTACTTATGTATGACCACTCGTCCCGTCAGGTTGCTTGAAGTCAACATACACCTTGGGACCTGCCCCAAAGCTATCAGCAACGCCCTCCCACAGCACTACCTTAAGCGGTGTGAGATTGTCGTGTTGCAGAGTAGTGAGGGACAGGACAGCGGAGCGATTAGATTGTACTTTTAAATTATTCATGTTCCTCCTCCGCTTTTTCTTCTATCGGCTTAATGTTTTGATTGAGTTCCGATATCAGTTGTGCAACTTCCGCATAAGGCTTTGTTGCAAGATACCTGATTATTTTATTAAGCACTTCCTGTTCGATTTCAAACTTCATAGTTTCCTCCTACTTTGTTATTATTATTTTGTACTCAAAGTTATTCGTACTTAATGTTTTGTTAGACAGATTAGTAATTGTGATTAATACTAAGTTTTCTGAAATAACTTTACCCTGTATATAAAAATTACCTGATACTATGCCTTCTACTATTACATCAACTTTATCTCTTGGTTTTGCGCCCTGTAGTTCTATTTCAAAATATTCATAACAGCCACTTTCAAGTTCAACTATTTCGTGGTAGGTATAAGTTGTTTTTTCGCAACTGCATATCGTAAAACATAAAACTATAATCATCAATAAAATTAATATCTTTTTCATAAACCCTCCTTTATGGGGTTGGATTAACCAATAACCCACCAATAAACATCATTCCGTATGCAACACCGCTCCAACCAGCCGAATAACTTGATGCATATGTATTCCAAACATAATATCCTGTGCTTGCATAATATCTTCCCGCTCGCATATATCCTGTACTCGCATCCACTGAATATGATTCGTTTGCAACAACTCCACAGCCTATTCTTTTACAAGTTATCCAGGTGCCATCATCACTCGTACCACCTACTATATTTGCGTTATTAACTAATATATTACTACCAACTTTCGGTCTTATGTTTACGTTACCCACTTCATTGGCTATATGAAAATCATAAGTACCAGTATTACCAAACCCTAAGTAGCCTTGTCTTGTCGTGTTGTTTGATTCCATGAACTGGAAGTAAGATGTATTCCCTGTTCCTGTACCAGAACCCCTTAATTTTGTAGTATTTACAAGACCACCGGGTATTGTAACAACACCTGTAGAACCCTTTATTGAGAAATGGTCGCCATAAGTCCCGCCTATAACAAAATCAGCGTCTGTATTTTGAGTTTCTATATACCAAGGCGGTGTATCGCTAACACCAATATTTAATGATTCTGAATACAGTGTAGGAATATCCACCCAAGCAGGAGCAACGACCATTGAGGGGTCTGTTGAACCGCTTTGAGCATTAAAAGCTATTGCATTTCCACCCGCTTCAATGAACAAGCAATCCCCTAAAGCTGAGCCCCACCAACTATCGGAAATATATTCGCTTCTTATGTTCCCAACGCTTGCACCTGCACGATGAAATTCTAAGCGGTCATATTCTACTTCTACGCGAAGAACATCAGAAACATATCCATGCAGACCTGTTGAATCCAAGACAAGTTTATCTGTTCCATTTGTTACTACAATCTCTGCATTATCCAAATCAAAGTAAGTTGAGCCGTCAGGAGATTTAAGCATACCGGCTGTTATCCAATCCGCATTCAAGCCAACAGTAGATATCAGCCTAAATATTGCATTACCTGTTTGGTCTACGCCGTACTGCCATACAGGAGAACCGTCATTCCAACCAGTATTTGTCCAGGCATATGCCCCTGCGGTCTGAATAGCAATAAAATCGCTTTGTTCAATATACGGATGATCATGAGCATAAATTACCTTGCTACCTCCCGGTTGCGTTATTTCGGTGGTATATAGCCCAGACAAAGCATTAGCATATTCATTTAAACTCGCTAATTCCTCGGACATGTTTTCAGTCAGGTTTTCTTCTAACTCCTCTGCTACCTTCAGCAACTCGCTTAAACTTGGGTCATCAATAACAAATGAGGTTAGCTCTATATTTTCGCCCACATCCAAAGTAGCCTCTATTTTTATATCTATATGATCGAAAAAACCAAACCTGCCACTTGTAATAACTATTTCTTGATTTATTACGCCATCGCTATTCCCATGCAAGTAAATAAAGTGCTTTTCTACCTCCATGTCACCTTCATCGGAAACAGGCGGTACATGAAATGCTATCTGGCAACGCAAGGCTTGCGGGTGTGATACAATACCACGGATATATAGGTTGCCGCCTGATAACCCCGCCTCCTCGCCTGTTACAATAACCCTTACATACGCACCCACACCATGAAAGGTAAACTCATCATCCGCCACTCTCGTCACACCCTCGTAAGTCCATTGACCGGTATTACTATCAGGATAAATATTTGCCATTTACATCGCCTCCTTATTTAATAATTTAACACTGTGCCTACCTGCAGGCGAGCCGTCAGAAACTTCTAACGTTTGTTCAACCACATATGCTTCCATGTCAACATCGTAATTCTCATGAACACAGTCTACAAGAAAGCCTAGTTGTAAAAGCGGGTTAAAGCGTATCTCTGCGCCGCAGTATTTATTATTAGTTGTAATAAAGTTATCCAATTTATCTTTTATCAAACCTGCATGTTCTTTTGTTTGGATAAATGTATTTTTTATCTCGCATATATTTTCCGAGTTATCCGTCTGCCCCTCCGAAACCGTATTAAAGGTCAAAGTTTCGGCCTTAATTTTAACCGTAGCTGTACCTGCACCGTTATTTTCAAGCGCAAGGGTGATTATGTTTGAATATATATCCACAACTGAAACATCAACCATGCTTGTACCGTCAGTAGATACACAGATTATTTCTTCTATCCTGTTTATATAGCCGTCAAATGTCATGTCACTATATACAACCTCGCCCGACTCTCCAAATTCAACATCCAAAGACGCTATTTCCGTGCCTTGCTTTAACCCGATTTCATTCCACAGCACAACACTGCTATCGTATTGATTTACAAGTGACTGCTCAGGTGTTAGCGATATGATATTACTATTATCGAGTGATCCCTTTTTAGTATCATCGAATGTACCTATGCTTATATTATTACCATCGCACCTAGAGAAACAATAAAGTGCTGCCAGCAACTCATTTATAGTGTCAAGCTTATTTTCAAGCGAAAACAATCGCTTAGGCAAAGCTATCACTTCCTCTGGCGGCGGAATGGAAAAACCATAATCAGGAAGCACATCAGCGAGAAAATAAAACAAATCTTCTCTGCTTTCAACTTTGCGCAAAGGCGCAAGTACCTTTTGCTTTGAATTTTCAATGCCGTCATAGCCATAATCATAGGCAAGGATATTAGCCTCCGTGCCTGTAGGACTTATATCTATTTCTGCTATCTTGTATTTACCTAAAGCATCCCAGTTTAATTTATCCGCCTCTTCATCTAAATAATCTACCTTGACAAATAAATCAATTTTTGCGCCAAGGATAAACTTACCGTAATATTGACTGCTTTCAGCAAAGGGATTAAAGTCATTGTCAAGGCTATACAGGGTCATTTCCAGTTTATCGGACACAAAATCGAATACAGGTCTGTCTTTATCCGAAGATATATTTTGGGTTACCTTCCATTTTTGGATATAGTCTGTGCCATAGACTTCGATAACAGTGGAGTCTGCAAGCGTTATAACAGCTTTAGAGCGAACTACGCCAAGGTTTGACCACCAGTCTAAATTTGTGCTGTTTCTTGTTGTTGACATTTACTATTCACCCTCACCAAGCGTATAAATTTCCGAAGCAATTGCGTTTTTACTGATAATTGAAAACCCGATATCAGACCAAATCCAGTTATCGCCTACATCACCCATAAAGTTATTCATGAAATCTTGCGACATAGCACCAAGGTAGCCTTCCATTTTACGAATCTTTGAACCCATGCGATAGATTAAGGCTCTGTTGCCCACAAGCCATGCCTTTTGCGCATTATATCCGATTAAGTTCTCAAACAACTCCTGTCTGTCGCATTGGAGCATAGTGTCATAAGAAAAATTCATTTTCTCGGCTGTTCCGGTAAAGCGCCCCTGCATATCGTATGATGCAACTCGTATCAAGTCTGATTGAGGGTATAGCTCGTAAGACAGCTTGTCAGGCGGCGGGATCTCATAACTCCCTACTTTAAAGTACCACTGATGCGCCATATTAATTCCCTCCTCTTAGTATTTTTAACCGTTCTGCTCTGTCCATTTCCTTTGCTTGTTTATCATAAACAGCATTATTTACTACAAATACTTCAATAACTAATCTACTCTCGCTGTCTTTTTTGTAACGAGAGTTTATGACACCAGAGAAAAGCTTTATACCGGACATATCAATGATCTGCTCCTGGCTTTTGGGTCTGCTATCGGCTAAACCACCGCTGTCATCACGCTCAAACCAAAACCTAAACTGCAAATAATCTTTTCGCTCACGAACAAGCATGCCACCATTGCCTGATAACTTACCCTTAAACTCGCTATCGTTTATGCGTTCAGCTTCCTCTAAAGCTGCATTAAACTCTTTTTGGTAAACCATTATTATCGCTTACCTCGCTTCATGTGTTCTTTTTCTACTATATTCTGATAATGCACATCCCAGTTATATTCATCTAAAATTAAGCCTATCTCGCGGGGCGACATAGCCCAAAACTCTTCCTTTGTCCAACCAAATTGCTTGCCTAAAGTTACAAGCATACTCATATAATCAATGCCAAATCCGCCCGGCCTTGGCTTTTGGCTTAATACACGGGCGCTTATAGGATCAGGCGGTGCGGTAGGCTTCATCGGGTGCGACATCTCAAACGCTTTCATGCATGCCTCCTGAAACTCTTTATCGAACTGGAAGCCATTCCTGCGGAACTCAGCCCAATCCACCCTATCATCATGCAAGGTAGAAGCCATAGCGAACAGCATTACCTGATTTTCAGGTGTTTCATCTTCTATATTGTTTGTTTCAAGGAAAGCCCAAGACCGCATGGAAAACTTTAGCTCAACGGTGATATTAAACATTTGATAAGGCACACCCTTGCCCCAGAGTGCATCCAGCTTAGATCTAAACCTATCTTCATTGGGCTTTTTTATAGCGTTGATACGCTCTTGCGCTGTTTCATTCTCTTGCGCTATTTTTTTAAGTAAATCTTCATTATATGACATAATATTACCTCTTACATATATTGTAACAAGTGCATATAGTGCTGTAAAGAACTTTAATACTGTTAAGTGTTGTTAATAAGACTTAACGGTGTTATAATATAAACGGATAAGGAAAAGAGGGAGGAAAAGCTATGGCAAGGAAAAGAGTTAATACAATGATTTTGGCTAACATGACAGAAGAAAGCAAGCAAAAATACTTGGCGGGGGAGTATGGTTTTGGCGATAAGGCAGACTTTATTTGCCATAAGTGTGGCATTATTAAGCATGTAACTATAATGGGCTATAGACCTGACAGCCTTTGCAGGTCTTGTGCAGCCAAAAGGCGCATGAAAGAACTACGGGTAAAAGATTACCTTTTCTGCGAGGATGTGCATCCGGCTGATCGTGAACTTGCCATGAGCGGTGAATACGATACTGTGCGTGTATGGTGCAAAAAATGTGAAGATTTTATCTTACGCACAAAAGATGATAAGGTTTGTCCGGCATGCGGAGCATGATATGAAAACAGAAAATAATATACAGCTTTCAGAAGCCTCAATCAAGCGGCGAATTACTTATGCAAAAAGATACCCATATCTCAATGAAATGCACCCCGAAGATAGGGCAGATTACCTAAAGGGCAAATATAATTCAGAGGACAAGATAAGGTTTTTATGCCCTGTTTGTGGAGAATATTACAAGCAAACCACAAAAAACAAAAGAAAAGGGCGACTACATTGGACTTGCGCAACACTTAAAAGAGCCAAAACACAAAGAACAGATGAAGCCTATCATTCTTTCAATGATTTAACACCTGAATTTCAAGAAAAATGTAGAAATAAAGAGCTAACTCGAAAGGATCGAGTTGACTTTATTTGCCCTATCTGCAAAGAGATATATTCTACTTTGCTTGGATCTCATGTTAAAGGTGCATCTTGCCGTAAGTGTGCAGCAAGATACAAAAGAGAAACACATCAACCCCGTACAGACTATGACTTCATAGATGAAATACACCCTGATGATAGACATTTAATAGGCAAGGTAAACAATAAGAGTAAGGTTCGCATTAAGTGTTCAGATTGCAAAGAATATTTTTATCAAGTTATAGCCAGTAGAGCTAACGGCTTTACCCGATGTGAGGAATGCGGATATCTTGCTGCCGGCACTTCCAACAGGCGCAGGGAATATGAATTTGTTAATCCACTTCGAGAAGATTATGCTACAGGTTTAGCCAGCGGCGAAATCAGAACACAAGACAGAGTTATGTTTATCTGCCCTGTGCATGGTGAATACGAACAAATACTTATGTCCGGGCAATTCCACGGTTGTCAGGCATGTACCATAGGGCTAAAACCACATCATTTGTATGAGTTTTTATTAACACTTACAGATAATATTATAGTCAATGACAGGCAGCAAATTAAACCCAAAGAAATAGATTTTTACTTGCCGGACTATAATATTGGCTTTGAGTTTAACGATATAGGCACACATAGAACTTTATGGAAAGAGCAACTAAACGGAACGGCAAGGCTTTTTGGAAAGCCTGTAAAATATCATCTTAATAAATTTAATGATTGCAGGAAAGCAGACATACGTTTATTCCAAATATGGGATGTTGAATGGAATAATGAACATTTACGCTCAATCCTGCAAAGCGTTATACGTAATGCGCTTGGATTAAATACAAAAAGGATTTATGCCAGAAAATGTAAACTAGTCGAATCAAACAGCAAAGAATGTAACCCGTTTTTTATTGAAAATCACATCCAAGGGCAAGCTAAGGGAAAGGGATATTTTGCACTTAAATACAAAAATGAAATAGTCGGCGCAATTTGCTACACAGATAATCAGCGAATACTAACTGAAAGTAACGCTATAACTATAAGCAGGATGTGTTTTGCAAAAGATACCACAGTTGTTGGCGGAGCAAGTAGGTTGCTTAATGCCGTAGAAAAGAAAACAAACTGTGATTCAATAGAATACCTTGTTCTAAACGATTATTTTGACGGCATATCTTTTGAAAAAACGGGCTGGGAGAAAGTCGGTGTAAATATAATGGTCAGATATCATGACAAAGAAACAGGTAAGCTTTATTATCGACAAATAGCCCGAAGAAATGAATTTAAGCAACGCTGCCTTGAAGGGAAAATGGACAGATATTATACCAGTGGAACAACCGTTTATAGAAAGACAAAAACACCCTCGTTATGAGGGTGTTTTCTTTTGTTGTCCTTATGTAACTGCCTGTCTTTGTTAGCCAACTTCGGCTGCAAGCAACTTATGCACACCAAAGGCTACAGCCTTATCGTTTGTGTCAAGCCCATACACACTAATATATGTGCCAGCCGAAACGCCACTAATTGTACCGCCGTCCTGAGTGGTTGTGCCGCCTGAAATCGGAGTGCCAACCGTAGGTCTGCTTCTTTCACCAATAACATAAACGAACTCATCTATGCCTGTACCTGCAATGGTAATGTCAGTTTCACCTGCACCTGATCCAGCCTCAAATGAGAATGCATCGAAATCAGCAGCAGGAATAAATGCATCACCTGTCGGGAGTTGAACATTTTGGAACCAGTTATCCCACTTGGTTTTGTCAAAATCAACTCCGTCCTCGGTCATTGTCATAAATCTAATGCCGTCGGCATTGATTACAGTGTTGTCCGATAATCTGGTTAATTCACCTTCGTAAAGCAAGTCTGTTATTCTACCTTCAAGCGGCAAATGCCCAAACTCAACACCATCACCTTTTGTTTGCAATGCGTTTTCGCCTTCAGGAAAGATTGCATTATAAATTATATAACGTACCCTTTTCCTTTGGGCATTAAGAACTTCAAATGCAACCGCAAGCTCTGGCGAGGCTTGACCCGCCATCATCACTGTTCCACCCGCATCGCTTACAACCCTACCTGTCACAAACTCATACCCGGCAGGGCCAAGACCCGTAACTTCAAGCGAAATATCTGCGGCTGCATAGTTAACTAACTGCTCATGTGTCTTATTGTCAGCATAATCACTCTCAATAGACCCATTAGGTGTTATTGTGCCGCTCACAAGCCCGTCAATCCTGATGAGTTGTCCATAAGTTGGGAACGCACTTGCACTCCCTTTGTCCAGTATTTTTGCAAAGTGAAGCTTTGATAAGCCTATACTTGCACTGTTAAATGTTTCTATAGCATATGCCATAATTTTATCCTCCTAAATTTGTACTGTTTTAAACCAATCGGCAAATTGTCTTGAGTTCAGTTCTTCATATGCTTTTCTGTATTTAACCCCATTCAATGTATGCCAATAGATACCTGATAACATAAAGTGTTGAAACTCTACGCTATCGCTTCTTGTTGCGAGCTTGTCCGGTTCTGCACTTTGGATCTTAACCATAGGCAAAAGCCAGCGCACTCTTTTCTTGTTCGCCTGTTCTGTTTCCCATAGCAATGCAATGATAGGCGGTTCATCGCTTTGCCTTTTTTCTAAAACGCCGTTTACCAATGTTTGACCAAGCATAAGTTTTTGAAATTCCGGGGTAAGCCCTGTTTTTTCTATGGTAATATCTGACGGCATGTACCGCCAACGCTTGTTACCCAAAAACCTTGCTTCAGGTTCTTCTTCTGCTTCAGGATTTGCCTTAACAAGTCCATCGCAAATGTGTATAGGCCCGTATGTAGGCTTTACATTAGCACAGCCAACATTCGTACACACAGCAAACGCTAAGCGCTTTAACCCTACTATTGAACTTGCAGGGCGCTCTATTGTCACATTAACTCACCCCCCTATCCGCATATACGCTCAATACAAGCGAATATTCAAACCTCCCGCTTGCATCTATGCCTGACTTCATTGGTTTCTGTAGTATTTTCACAACCGCAAGACCGTTCTCAAGCTCCACTTCGGGGTTTAACCTCACAACCTCCTCTATCCGCTGGCATCGGATTTTGGCTGTTATAAGTGTCTTACTCCTACATATTACCTGAATTACACGCCTTGAGCTGCTATACCCGCTCTCCATTGGACTTTCGTTGGGTGCTTTTCCTTCAACAAGACAAATAAGGTTATCCGGTGTTGCCGCCAAATGCTCCTCTATGCCATACCAGTTACCCACCGCTTGCCCTTCTTCCGCATACCCCTCAACAGTTCTTTCACTGTCACGGGGTGCAGGAAAACGAAAATCACGTAGCCATTTTATTAAATATTCTAATAACCTATCTCTTAACATATTACTTATTCTATATCTTCGCCATTTTCTCTGGCCTGGTCTATAAGACCTTCACCCACAACATATGCTATAACGGATGCACCGGCCATAATCAATCCCGTAACCTGCCCTGCTTGGTTTTCCGTGTAACCGTAGGCTACCAATAATCCACCGACAAATCCCGCAATAGACATCCATAGTTTCCTTGATGTCAGCTTAATGAAAAATTTATTCCAATCCCATTTCATAGACTTTCCCCCTTTATTTGCTTATCATGCGTGGTAATACTTTTTCTAAATCTTTTACCCGCTCACAGGTAGACTTTATATCTTTTTCTGCTACCGCCATGCGCTCCATTAAATTGTTGTGTTTATCCATTTTTTTCTCTAAATCGTCTAATCGCAGATCAACTACCTTATTACTTTGCTTTATCCCCAAAATACTACCTGTAAATGTGCCAAATAAAGCAATACTCGCTACAACAATACTTGTCCAATCCATAATTACGTCCTCTCTTACAATCCGATTTCTTGTATAGATAAGCCTTCGTGCTGCTCTGCGTCACGATCCACGCCAAATCCATCAAAATATTGCGGCACACTTTTCACTGTTTCAGCCTTACCTTTAAATCCGCCCGTTACTTCACCGTCAACCTTTGTGCCGTCAAAGACCACAGACCATGCCACGCCATCCCAATACTGTGCTTTACCACATACGCAACACCATGTTTTGCCTGCAACTAATCTATTGGGCCTGCTGCCAAAGTATGAATCCCGTGCTGCGCTGCTAGAAAAATTTTCTCCAAACCAATTAGGGTTTGCACTCTCTAATATAATCAAATCCTGTTCTTTGACTGAAACCTCCGGCAATACATATAATATTGTCTTACTAAACACTGCCGCACCTTCGCTGTTCATTACATACCTGTTTTCAACTGCAGGATAACACTTTATCATTATAGGATCTGAATACAATGCTTCACCCGAACTGCCTTGCCCGTTATATGATCGTAGCAATGCTGTAAATCTAATTGCAGGCTTTATGCTATCAAACGCCATGACAATCACCATCACCGTACTTGCTTCGCTCACGCCGCTTGACTATTATCCAACGTGAAGCTATCTCGGTTTTCATTTCATCGAATTTTTGCCTAAGCACTTTAAGCCTTGTGTCCGCAGCTCTGCTTTCGCTTTGCGGACCAAGCTTCCTACTTGTCCACATCTGACCTGTCTTGCTTGAATATGCATTTATAGCACCCTCTAACAAAGAATAAACCACAAGCGTTTCATCATTGTTTTCCAGTTCTGCTATAGCCATTATCTCTTCATTTGATAATATAGGATCAGACTCAATGGTGTCACCAATCTTGTACCGCCAATAATCAAGAGTAGGAGGCGCAGGCACCCGCTTTATGTTTTTAGGGTCATATGTCCATGCCATTTTATCTCGCCTCCTTTATACTCTTTCTCTTTGTTCATTTCTTAGGCTTAGGCTTTGACTGATTCTTAGGCGGTGTCTTAGCCTGATTTTTGCCCTTAGCCTCATTCTTAGGCTTTGCCGCAGACTTAGGCTTAGGCTCTGACTTAGGCTTTTCTGTAACCTCAACCACAGGTTCTTCCACCCTCTCAAGCTCAACCGCTTCCTCTGCCGCAGGTAGGGGCAACTCAACAAAAGTAACCATTTCCTGAACACCTCGTTTTATTGCCACCTTATCCTTCGACATACGCAAAAACTCATCAGCAGTTAATTCTTGCCCAACCTCGTAAAGCCTTGCACGATAAATGAATTTTTTTGTTACTACATACATAGGATTTCTCCTTAAATTATATCATACAAATATGCAGCACCCTTGCTCATTGTCAACTTCATGTCCGTGTTAAAGAATGCATCCATCCATGTGCTGTAGCGCTCTGAATGATAATGCGTGTTGACTTGACCTTCAGCACCGTTGCCGACATCAGCCATCTGGAATATAACTCCCGAAGATGGTGTAAAGATGTCGTTAGCCCCAGTCTTTGGACTATAAGACAATAAAGCATTCCCGCTCGCAAAAGGGGTTGCACTTGCACCTTCTTTTGCACGATACACAGCACTTGAAACGATTACTTCGTCAATGCCGATTGCACGTGCAACCAAAGCCTCGGTTACCATTGAACTGTCATAGTTGCCCGACAAGTTGCCCGTAATGGCACTCAAAGTGTCAAGCGTTTGCTGGCACTCAATTAAAGCATTCCAAGCATTCTCGGCTATTGTCAAAGTTGTAGGATTTACACCAATAGCAAGCTTTACTTTAGCAGCCAACGCACGCAGGTCACTGATAGGTGTCGCGGTAGACGGTGCATTCCACTTATAGAACTGATCTCCGGTAGGCGAACCGCCAGAGGCTACACCCTGGGCGTCAATGCCCCATACGCCGGTCTTGAAGTACTGGTCAAAGAAACGCTTTTCTTTTGTAACTTTCAAGCCACGAAGTTGTACTTTTGATGCAAACTGGAATGCGGAAAAACCAACATTACCTGCTCGCCTTACAGCCTGATCTGAAACCCAAACACCGTTACCTTCACGCTTAATTCGGTAGGTGTCGGTCGAAAGTTCGGGCAACTTCATTTCAGGGGCCATAGAGTTTTCAGCCACCACACCGGCAGTCGGAATGTCTATAGCCGCACTGTCAAATACATAATAATGTCCGCTTTCGGCATCCATATTAAGGGTCTTAAATACCTTGTTAGCAACAAAGCCGGCATCATCCCTCCATACTCCTAAAGCAAATGTAGTAAGAGCCTCATCAATGGGCGCTCCTTGCCAATTTGCTTGATTCATGGCATGCACAAGCTGTTCACCCGACATATTCTTGTAGGTGCGTTCAAACTCTGCCATGTTCGCAATCCTGCGATCTAATACTTTGTTTCCCATTCTTTTATCCTCCTCTTACTTTTGCTTAAACTACCGTCGCAACAATGTCAACAGTTACAGTCCTAAATGCAACAACAGTTGCACTGTCAGTCGATGTGTCATAGGTGTGAGTCGTACTGGTCGCTTCCCAGGTATAATCACCGACTTCAAGCACAAATTCAACCACACCATCCTCATCTGTCGTGCCCGTCAGTGTCTTGCCGCCATCGAGTTCAACTTCGATTTCAATGTCTTTCACTCCAGCCGTAGTGCCGTCAACAACCACAAACTGTAATGTTCCTTTAGACTCAGGCGTAGGGTTAGCAGCAGCTTTTACACCGGTAAGCAATACAACCACATCATCGCCTTTCGCAGCAGAAGTTGCGCCTTCTACATCAGCCGATAAGCCGGCTAATACACCAACGATAAACTCTGATCCCTTAATAGCCAACCCGTCTTTGTCGGGAACAATAGATGCACCCAAGTCGCTAACACTCAAGCTCTCTCCGGCCGTTACACGAGCAAAGCCTGCACCAATAGGCAGCACAGTTATAGGAAAACCTGCATCCTGCGCATAGTTGTGCGATACACCGATAGGATAAGTAGTAGCATTTGCCTGGATAACATCGCCGGTTGTGGTATCAAGCCCTACTATCCTATTCGCACCGATAGCGCCACCAGCCTTACCAGTGGCAAAATTGTTGTTTGTAAATACTTTCATCTTATTTACCTCCTCCGTTTACGACAGCTTGATAAGCTTCTTGCTCAGTCACATTGTTTTCTGTCGCATAGTCCTTGATTTTCTTGCGAAGCTCTGCTTCTTCTTTGCCTTCGGCAACATCTGCATCACTCACTACAGCACCAATAGGTTCCGTAAGCTCATTCATGGTCGTTGCTATAGCTTTAAGCTCGTTAAACAATTCTTCGTCAGCCGTGCGTGCAATTTCAATGCGCCTTTCATCGGAAATACCCGGCAAACCAATCAAAGCTTGCGCTTTAAATTCTGCCTCTTGACGTGCCTTATACTCACGCAACTCCGATACTTCTTTGGCAGTTTTTTCCTTGTATGCCTTAAACTCACTGGCCAACGACTCAAAGTCCTTTACATCTACAACAGCAGCGGCAGAAGGCTCTTTAGGAACATCAACCACCTTGTCCTGAACTTCAAGAACATCGGACGCTTGGTCAATAACTTCAGGCACCTTTTTGTCCTTATCTTTCATTTTTTCTTCCTCCTTTGTGTCCTCTACAGGTTCGACCTTAGACTGAAATGCCAGTTTCCAATCCTTAACCGAATTATAAAATCTCACCATAGCCGAATTTGTTACGTCCATAGTCGAGAACTTATCTTGCTCTGATTCTATAAAGCCGTCTGCAAAGCCCAACTCAATGGCCTCCGTCGCATCAAACGCTTTTTCTTTGTTCATATATTCAGATAATTCTTTTCTACTTAAACCCGTCTTTTTCTCGTATGCGTTTATAATGGTTTCTTTCACCGCAACAAGCTGATCCGCAGTTTTTTTCATGTCCTCGCTCTCGCCCATAGCAACCGCATACGGATTATGGATCAACATCAAAGCGGTAGGCGACATATAAATTTTATTTGCAGCCATAATTATGACTGTGGCTGCACTCGCACAAAGCCCGTAAACATAGGCTGTAATCTTACCCTTGCCGTACTGTGCTATATCATTGTAAATCTTTGCAGCGGCAAATACATCGCCGCCCGGAGAGTTTATCCAAATATCCACATCGCCTGTGCCGCCGTACAACTGATCGTGGAAGGCATCGGCTTCCGTATCGTCGCCCCACCAACTCCACTCCACAATCTCGCCCGTAATATACAGTTCCCTTTTTTCTGTGCCGTCACTGTCCTTATAGTTTCTAAACTCCCAAGCTTTTTTAAACTTTCCCATACGCTCCCTCCCTTGCTGATATACACCTAAATTTAAGGCGTAACATACCTTTCGTCGTTTTGCTCAAATTCCCTGCTCTCTAAACTCTTATCATGCTCACCGCCGTCCGAACCGCTACTATCACTGTTAGACTGCGGCTTGTATACTTCCTCAAACAATTCATCATCCATAAAGGGCAGCCCCACAAGCACACGCAAAGTGTTCATTAAGTCCTTATCACCCTTTATATTCATATCCATAGCTCTAAGCAAAAGTGCAATCTCACTTATAGTAGGCTGCTTTATCCGACCAGGCACTAACCGCGCATCGCTTTTTATACCGTTCATACGCAAAAGCTTTTCCACAGCGTACTTGTTAAAGGTTTCCGCAATATTATCCGTAAAGGTCTGCAAAGCCTGATTCAATAAAGTCTGCTGAACATTAGCCGCCGAAGCATTCACAGCCGCAGCCATATCCTGGATATTAGCCGAAAATGACGAAGCAATCTGTGAATTATACCGCTTTATAGTCTTATCCACGTCCACAGCCCTATTGTTGTTCGGAGTCAACAACGCTATCTCCCAACTATTCGGCATCGCAGCATAATCTATGCTGTCATTTCTTACGCCCACGCCAACCTTGTCTATCTCCACGGCTATAGCGTTGCTCTCATCACTGCCATCAGTCAAATTCACACCATCAGGCACCTTTATAACAGGAAACCCGTTCATAGCACGTTCTATACCTATAGCCTCTATCTGCTGCAACTGTTGGATATATCTGTAAGGTATATAACAAGATCTAAGCAAACTCTGACCTTCAGGGTTTTTCCTGGTCTTATTTATGTTGATAAGCACACCCCTACTTAAAGGTATCTCTATAAGCCGACCCGAAACAGGCTCCCACTGCACAAAATGTGTGCAATCATCAGACCCTTCCCTAAATTTCCAACCAGCCAAACTCGCCTGCGAACGCGGAGAGAAATCTTTCCACAATATCTCACCCGTTTTCCTATCAATACTGTAAACCGTCTCCAAAAAACAAAAACCGTAGATCAATGCAGACAATGCCTCTTCCACCACCTGTGACCACGGTACATCCATATTCTTTATATTCTTTTCTAAAAAATTCTTGGCCTTTTCGCTAGTACCCTGCACAGTCCACTCCAAAGACCTTATCGCTGAATTGCAAAGATACAAAATCGACGCTATAACCGGCGCCTCCGTGCTCATATCCTTATAAGTCCTGGCCGCCAATGGATACCGTAGCTCTCGCTTGCTCTCCTCGTATATAGTAGCAGGAGTGCCTAAAGACCTTTTTATACCCGTCTTGCCAACCATCGGAGTCGAGGTAGTTGCTTTTAAGCTCGCAGCCATATAAATATTTACCTCTCAATATTACATTATCCTTATTATTCTATGTATAATATACATCTGTCCTTATAACTTTGTCAACTATATGTTGTATATTTCACCCACTATATATACATTATATAGCTTTTAACCTTTCCTTGCATGCATAATTATTCATCATTCTATAACTTTATACATACTTTATACATTATTTTTTTACATATCATAAAACATAACTTTCGTTTTGTGCTTTTTTTGGGAGCTTAAAATTCAATATTCCTATCCTTAAACACCAGAACACACACCAAACACACAAATAACACAAATAAGAACACGTAAATCGCACCCTTAAATAAAACACTAACCATAATTAACCACTTAACTTAACTTTATTTCCAGTGCTTAACCATAAGTGTAGACACATTTTTTAACTACATTTTGTTTTTTTATATAGATGTGGGGTTAACGGCAGGATTTTCGGTTTTTGCTAAAATAGTTTTTTTGGGCTTATTTTAGATCCTTGCATATGCATATATATATAGCTTTATAACTTGCATTATAACTTGCATTATAAGACTTGATATAATGCAAGTCTTTAACAAGCTTTCAGCCAAGACCAAAAATAAAAAATATCTTGCAATATATCTAAAATTATATTGCTTATTTTAGCTAAAACTATTGACAAGGCAATATGTATATGATAATATATATATAAGATGATAAATAAATAAAGGAGGAGATAAAATGACTAACAGCATATACATTATAAAGGCAATTGACAAAGCTATGAATAATTATCCTTTAGAATATGAATTCTCAAATATCAATCATGCGAGGGAATTATTCAACGAATTAAAAGCCGATGATAGAATAAAAGACTTATATATGTATGAGTATAGCTTCATTACTAAAAATTACTATTTAATGGAGGTATAAAGATGAAAAGCAAGTGAATAAAGCTAAGGCAAGGAATGAATATAACAAGGGTAAGACAATTTTTATTGCTCCAAAATATGTAAAAAATACTGATATTGACTCTATATGGTGGAAGTATCCAACTGTTAGTAAGGAATTTGGTCACAATGACTTTAATCAGTTTGTGGTTGACTATGAAAAAAGGACAAAAACAAAAACAATCTACTTCATAAAGAAATAAAAAAAGCTAACAGCTGATATCACATTACATGAAGCCCTAGAAGCAGCATATAAGGCAGGGCAAAAAGAAGGCAAAAAAACATTACATTAAAAGGATAAGCCAAACAAAAACACTACATTAAAAGGATAAGCCAAACAAAAACACTATATTAAAAGAGGAGGCAAATCATGGCCAACAAAAAATTATTAAACGCGTTTAAACTCTCAAGTAAAATTACAATTTATATCCCAGGCACAAAAAACATTAACGAGGCAGCTGACACGACAGAGCACGTCGACGATTGCGCGCGCTTGTTGTCTGAGTGCTTCGGCGGTGCTACAAGCACACCCGCCCTCGGCTATTGGGCAAGCCCGACGGCTGGACTAGTAAAGGAACAAACAACTATGGTTTTTGCCTATTGTAAAGAGGCCGACCTTGAGGCACACCTCGCCCGCGTTATTGATTATTGTATAAGCTTAAAAGCTGAGCTAAACCAAGAAGCAATTGCGCTTGAGCTAAACGGGGAAATGTATTTTATTTAATAAGACTATAAAAGGCCGGCCCGGAGCCCATCCGGGCAGGAGGGAGAGGATTAAAAATGTATAAGACACAAAAACAAAAAATGGTTTATAAAAAGTCTTTAGGAGGACAAAAAATGATTGATACAGGAATTACTATTAAGCTTTATTCTCTATCAGAGCTTGGCGACAAAGCTAAAAGAAAAGCTATTGAAGCACACCGGGAATTTGAATTAAGCATTATGAAGCCCGATGACTTTATAAGCGGTGTAGCAGAATATGACACGCCAGAAGAGCTGCAAAAAACTTATGAAGCGGTATATGTTTATTACCTTATGAACGATAAACCCATAATTGAAAACATTGAAGCGAATAACTATTTATTCTTTGAGAATGGAAAGCTTGCGCCCACAGTCCATTATTGCGGGGTGCATCCATTAGCAGGGGAAACACATTTTATATTTAACGGCACGGCTCATATCATCAAGAAGGAGGATTAAAATGAAAACGACAAGCATTAGAGAGTTAAACAAAAAAAAGAAATATACAGCAGACCAATTAATAAGATTGCTTAAAATTTGAACTATCATAACACTATAAAAAAACCAAACACTAAAAACCGGGCCGCAATACCCGGTTTTTTTATGCCTAAAATTATAACCCGGATCCGGCAATTATTAAAATCTATATCCGGATTGCCGGCAACGACCCACACCAAAAAAACAACCTTAAAAAAGACCCTTAAAAGGGATCACCAACAAAAAAAATCAGTCAAAAATTTTAATCTATAAAAAAGCCCTTTAAAACACCAAAAAGCCCACAAACGGCTATACAATGGGCTTTATTTAACTTTATGCAGTTTTATGCATAATTATGCAGTTTTAGCCGTTTTTATGCATAATTATTCAGTCGTGATTTTAGCTTTATTTCAAGGGAGTGGACAAGGGAACAGAGTGGACAAGGGAACAGAGTGGACAGGGGAACAGAGTGGACAGGGGAACAGAGTGGACAACTTCCAAGCATACAGTTACAAAATTTGAGAAAAAAAATACCGGAACAATGTTTTTGATTTTTACCCGATATTATCAACAATATTAAATAATGTAACAATATTAAAATCCTAATATCCTAATATACATAAAATTTTTTTTTCTGTTTTTATCAGTGTATATTTTTGACCCTGTCCCCCTGTCCCCCCTGTCCCCTTCTTTTTTACAATTTGTTAACAATTAGCTTTTTTTTAGTGTTTTAAATTATGCATAAAAAGTGCATAAACCTATAAAACACGGTGCATAAAGTATACAAATTTATGCATAAAGTTATATTGGTATTTTTGATGTGATCTTTGCATGCTTTGGCAGCTGTTAGACTTTAGGCATTGCCGGCGGCAAAAGGGTAAAAAAGAGATCTAAAAAAGGCTAAAAAAAAGGCTAAAAATAATTAAACTATTTTAATTAAAACTATTGACAAGGTAATCAATAGGTGATACAATAGTACATGAAGGATAAGGAATAAGAGAGAAAAACAGTTTTTCAGCGGTATGAATTAGTTATCGAGGATTCCGGCAAGATTGAGGCAGATTTTGACACAAGCGACGAATTGACAAGCCCGCAGGCCGTGGCCAGGATTTTAACCGCGGCAAATTTGCATAATAGACCGCAAGAACATTTGTGGATAATTGCACTTGATAGTAGCAACAACATTGTCGGCATTTTTGAAGGCGGGCGCGGTAGCGTAGGCTCTGCAGCATTTAGCCCCCGGACGATAATCCAACCATTGCTAACGGTAAATGCTTCGGCGGCTATATTGGCGCACAATCACCCAAGCGGCAACTTAAAGCCCTCCGATTCAGATATAGAAACAACAAAAGAATTAAATGAGTTCTTGAAAGTGGTTGATATTATGCTATTAGATCATGTAATCATCAGCCGAAACGGCTACAAAAGTTTAAAGGTTGGCGGCTTATTTTAAATTAAAAAAAAGGGAATAAAACAAAAGGCCCGCCCGGAGCCTATCCGGGCAGAAGGGGAAAAATGAACATGTATAAAACATTAGAAGAAAACGCAAAAAGAGCAAAAGAAGCATATAGCTTCAGGGATTACGAAAGCGGCAGCGCGACGGCAGAATATAAAAGTTATTGTGCCCAGGCGCAAGAGGCGGCAGATCGGGCAATAGCACAGCTAAAAAAAGCAAGCGCACCGGAGGAGCGGATCGAACGCGTAAATTATTTATTAGAAAAATACAAGGTAAAAAAGCTTGATTGGCTGAATAATTTATATTTAAATCGGGCAAGCGTTCCCTCCGTTATGATTGCCGGTGGATCAAATTATCCGACAAGAAAAAAAGAAAAACAGATTGCACGCGAAAAAACTATATATGAAAATAACCCTGATTATATTATTGAACAAATTAAAAGCATGGGCAGAGAGGCAAAAGTAAAAGAAGATTTAGAAAAAGTTATTGTAATTTTAAAGGGGTATAAAGATGTTTAATATGAATAGTGGTTATGTTGGTGCAAGTAGAAGTGTTAGAAGTCAAGAAGCTGTAGATTCTTACGAAGTTCCAATGTCAATGATTAAAAAGGCACTCATTGAAGATTTTCTTGACGAGCAAGACGATTTCACAAGTGAGGATATAAATTTTTTAAGTAAAGTATCTGTGGCAAAATGGAAATATGTCGCAAGTGAAAGAATGTCAGTTTCATCTTGGCATCATACGAGTTCATATTTCAACGAAACATATCACTATTCTCTGTGTTCCATCTCTGACAAATTACTTGAAATCAAAGACACTTTAGACACTGATTACAAAGAATATCGTGATTCAAAGAAAAAAGAAGTTTCGGATGTAAAATATGGCGTTATTAAAGTTCAGGTTTGGGGCGGTTCAAGAAAACGCCCACGTCTTGAAGGCTATGAAGAAGTGGCAGGAATAGTTGTTGGCGATTGGCTCTTTTACAAAAACAATCATTCCATCAATGGCTGCATTGCCAAATTCAAGACAACGGCTAATAAAGTAGAATGGTTAAAAGAATATGATTCATATGCTGATTTAACCAAAAATCATAAAGAATACAAAAACACTAAAAAAGTATTTAACAATTTGATTTCAGAGAAAAGAAATATAATAAATAAAAAGTAAGCGAGCCGGCGCATAACAATACCGGCAGAAAGGAAAATGAAATGGATAGAATTTTAATTGCAACTATAAGAAAAGACGATAGAGAGCAAGGCGAAACGGTTGCTATTTATTGGAAAGAAAAAGAACTTGTTGGCGAAAATAATGAACCAATAATTGACGGAGGGAACATTAATTCTTTAAAAGATGCGGTAGACCGTGCTTTTAAGCTATGGGAACATTGGGAAACATTTAATTGTGATACTGAATATTAGGAGCGGAAGAAAATGAAAAAGCAAAGAGTACGAGAAATTCTTCTAACTGAAAAGGATATAAAAAGAATGGCAAGGCAGAAGAAACGCAAAGCGAATAGAATTAACAACTGCATTGTTTTAATTATGATAAGCAGCGTGGCATTGATAGTTATATTTGCCACAGAAAAGAGGGTAGAGCAACAACCAATAGCAGAACATATAAAAGTACCTTACGAAGCAACAAAAGCGATTAAAACGCAAATACGGAGACCATTAAAAGAGTTACCTACAATTATTCCAACAGTTGAGCCGACAGTTGCGTTGCCTGATAAAATAGACAAAAAAACCTACATGGATTATCGGTCAATCACAAGATTAGGGAGTAGACAATTAGAACTACAACAAAGAGCCTGGACGGACAGTCAAGGCTTTAGAAAGATAGACGATTATTACATGGTAGCAATGGGAACATTTTATGGGGAGGTGATAGCGGTATTATGAAAGATTTTGCGATGCTTGCAATTATTGCCGCGATTATTGCAAGCCCCGTATTGATAATTCCTATAGTAGTTACGGCGGCGGCTTACGCTATAAAAGAAAACGGAGGTATATAAAATTGAAACAAGAGCAAAAAGAATTAAAAGTAACCTACAAAAAAGAATTGGCTAAAAAGTGGGGCACAGATCAAAAAATGATTGACTATTGCGCTAAGCACGCGGCCTATGTATTGGAGCATGGCGGCAAGCTTTACAAGATAGGGCGGCCGGATATTAAAAAAGATTTTTGCTTCGGATTTGGTCAAAACGGTATATCAGACGAAGAAGATACAAAAAGGGCAAGCGGCGCGGCAGCAAATGCAAGGACTAACGAGGAATATTTTATATCTCAAAACTTGAAAGATATAAATCATATGGTTGAGGAGCTTGAAAAGATAAAAAACAACATTAGCCTGGATTACGATCCTAATATAATAGTAATGGGCTATAACCAATACATGGGCCAACCGGAAAATTGCCGGCTTGCAGGTTGGAGCATCATCGACACATTCAGGCAAAGCCCTCCGCAAGGCGAAAAAATGGATATAGATTTTATCGACAAACTATTAAAAGGCTTCGCGCAAGTAAAAGCAGATTTTGAAAAGCGGCTTAAAACTTATCTTAAAAGATACGGTCTAACAAAAATTAACAGCTGGACTTATTTAGTCGATTAAAAAAGTTAAAAAAGGGCAAGCCCTTTAATATTACATTGGAGCAGGCGGCGGAAATGGTCAAAAGTTGGCAGGCAAGCAAACAAGGAAAGGTTGGAATATATCGAAAGGGAAAAACAGGAGCAGGCCCAAAAGGAAAAAGAGCAACAAGAATTTAACGAAAGAATCTCAAAAGTAAAAGAGCAATTTAAGGGCCTGGGCAAGATAAATGATATCGATGCGGTGATTGGGCTAGCCGAAAAGCTGGATGTAAATATACCGCTAAGAACAAAAGGCTGGATGATGGAAAGCTTGGTTAGTGTTACATTACGCGAGGAAGATCACCCGGACGGTGATATTGGATATGCATATCAAAGGAAAACCAAAAACTCAAGAGGATCTCAGGCAGTCTTTACGGTTATAAGACAAATCCGGGATATAGTATTAAGTTTATAAGTATTGTATTAAAAGGCAGGAAGGAGCAAATAAAATGAACAGTAGAGCAGCAAAAGAAATGTATCAAAGGATCGTTGACGCTAAAATTGGTGATCTGATAAGCACAAGGCATGAAGGCAACAAAAAAGAATATGGCGACACTTTAGCAGATATGCTCATTCAGCAAGGCTATAAGGAGGATGCAGACTTTGAATTTTATTTTGAGTGGAGCACTTGTCAGCGTTACATCGAAAAACTTGCAGAAATTAAGCCCTATGTAGAGCCGGAACATGATATAAAAGTAGGCGATATTTTTGTTTATACCTGGGGCTATGAACAAACCAATGTAGATTTTTACCAAGTGATCAAAGTTACAAAAAAGACTGTAACGATTTTGCCTATAAAAACCAAAGGCATATATAATTATGGCACTATGACCGGCAACAAAACGCCTATAAAAAATAGCTTTACAGAAAACGATAAACCTATAAGAAAAAAGCCTTATTTATTTATGGATGAATGGCACTTAAAATTTGATCATGGCGTTGCAAGCCCCTGGAATGGCGAGCCGGTATCTTATAGTAGCTATCATTAAGTCAAAAGATTAAGTCAAAAAGAAAGGAGTAAATTATGAAAAAAGTCTGGTGGAAAATTATATTTGCATTCCTGGTTATCCTCAGGATTGCCGGCCCGATTGTTGCCTTGATTGTGTTTATAATTTGGACTATATATACAACGATATTACACCATAAAAACAAGCCAAAATAAAATAAATAAATATTGTCAATAATTATTGACAAGGTTAAAATATATGTATATAATAAGCATATAAAAAGGAATCTCAAAAGAAAAAAGGAGTTAAAAAATGGCAAACCACAACCATATCGACCAATATCTAAACTATCTTGAAAATGTTCGCAAAGTATCTCAAAACACAATAAAAGCATTTGAGTATTCATGGAAATATTTTGCAGAATCGGGCGGATCTGAATTGTCAAAAGTATCTTGTGTAGAAAACTGGATAAAAGCCATGAACGAAAACGGCAATAGCCCTGCAACAGTCAAAATGCGTGTATCGAGCGTTAAAAATTATTTTGACTATCTTATCCTTATAGGCAGCTATCAAGGCAATAACCCGTTCACGGGCATTAAAACGCCTAAAGTGCAAGCCTACAAGCCTGATGTATTGACAGATGAAGAGCGATTGGAAGTATTATCAAAAGCCGATACGGACGAAGATAAAGCAATGGTGGGCATTATGTTTTGGATGGGCCTAAGGATATCCGAGGTGGTTGCCTTAAAACCGGAGCATATCCAGGGCAATATTTTAGTTGTAGAAGAAGGCAAAGGCGGTTATTCACGCAGAGTGCCGATTAATATGCCGGAAACAGCCCTGGATGCACTTAAAAGGCTTATCGAAACTGATAACCTTTATCTGTTTAAGAGCCAAAGAAGTGAGCAAATAACAGCAAATGCGGCTTACAGACGCATATCTAACCTATTAAAAGAAGCTGGGCTTGATACGACAAGATCACACGCTGCAAGGCATTCGGCTGCAAGCGAATATGTAAAGGCAGGCAAAAATCAGGTAGCAATCACAAAGGCATTTGGCTGGCATAGCCCGGCATTGCTTAATAAATATGCTGTATTGTCGGATGATGACTTGGTGGATGCATTAGTTTAAGGAAAGGAGGTAAAGCAAATGGACAAAGAAAGGCTGAAAAAAATACGCGAGGGGTTCGCAGAGCTTGTGGAGAAAAACAACAACGCTGATAAATATGATTGGAACGCGCTTTACATATATAATGAAGATGATGAAATAGTCAAGGCAGCACAAGAAGATTTATTGAATAGCACAGATTGTATTTATATTACACCCGAAGATATAACGGCATTATTTAACGGGAAAATATTAGGGTTTAAGAATATTTTAATAAAGCTTAAAAAGGAGGAGAACTAAAAAATGAAATTTATTTATGCAGATCGTATTAAAACCATTGTAGCTGATTGTGAACTTATATCGGTTACAAAAAAATCGATCAAAGTCAAAAGGCTTGACAACAATCAAAATGAATCTATAAGCCGATTTGATAGAGGTCAGGAATTTTTATTAGAAAAAGACGGCTGGTATCCGAACATTCCTACAGAATGGCAGATAGGCTATATCAAAAAGGCAGGCAATAATGTAAAGATACCGCTCAAAACCATCAGCCGAAAAATAGATAGGGTTGTTACCATTTTATCGGAATCACTTTAAAATCGTAATAATGAATCAAAAGGAGGATAAAAATGAAATACGCAGCAAGCAGAACATCAGGGTTTGGCATTTCAGAGCCTTGCCGTGGAGCATTTGAAGAAGAATCTATAGGGCCTGACCATTGGGGCAACGACTACACATACACAGATTGGTTTATTGAAATAAATACATTGGAAGAACTTAACGCTTTTATTGCTGAACATAAACGAATTGTAATTGAACCGCACCAGCGAATAAAAGATTGTCTTAAAATTGAAATCTACGATGATTATAGAGAAGATCACTACAGAGAAGATGAATATGGAGAATAAGAAAAGAGGTCAAATAAATGACAACACATAAAACAGAACAAGAAGACATGAACACAATCTTTCTTGCGATTGTTATTTTGTTTGCGATAGCCGGGATGTTCGTTGTGTTTAACACTGTAAGCAATAACAATAAATTGCACGAAGAAATCGAACAAGCTCTAGCGGAGCAAAGAGAAAAAGAGCCTTTGGTCGTTAAAGAATACATCCACCATATTGTAGAGATAGAAAAAGAGCCTGTATTGACTGAAGTCGAGCTACCGAAGCCGCATAGAGATTTTATATCAATGATGGACTATCAAAAGGTAACAAATAAGACTTCAAAACAGTATGGCTACATTTTGCTGTCAGAAGTGGAAGAATTTTCCGGGCTGATGAAATTTCAGGGCCGCTACATGGTCGCAATGGGTTCTTACTACGGAGATTTAGGCACAAAGTATGATGTATTGCTGACTAACGGTGAAACCATAAGGGTTGTTGTAACCGAAAGAAAGGATGATAAACACACCGATGAAAAAAACCAGTATCAAAAGTGGGATGGGTCTATCTTGGAGTTTGTTATAAATAAAGAAGTTATGTCAAAACAATTAGGTAATCACATAGTAAAGGGCGGGAATGTATTTAACATAATTGGCGGATATCCCAAAAGGATTTGGAGGGTGGAATAAATGAGCGTAAAAGAAATATCTTTAATTGTTATATTGACTTCACTTTATACTAACTTTATTTGGTGGTGCTTTTTTGGGGGTAAGAAAAAATGAGTAGAGAGTCTGCATATTTAATAATTGCTTTTTGTTTGGTGGCTTTAATTATATTTAACATTTTGGATAGGAGAGATAGATAAGTGAGAAACATTGCATACAACGTGGATTGCATGGTTGCCATGAAAGATATGGCAGATAAAGAGTTTGATTTAGCGATAGTTGATCCGCCATATAGGATAGGTGTGGACACAGCGATGAGAAAGTCGGCAGGTACACAATATGGAAACGCAGCAGCACCAAAGGCAACATACCACACAAGCGATTGGGATACAGAGCCACCAGCTGCAGAGTATTTTAATGAGCTTAGGCGAGTAAGCAAGAATCAAATATTGTGGGGGGCTAATCATTATATAAGCAAGATGCCCATTGATAGTAGTTGTTGGATTGTTTGGGACAAAAAGAACGGTACAAATAACTTCGCAGACTGTGAACTTGCATACACAAGTTTTAATACAGCCGTTAGAAAGTTTGACTTTATGTGGAATGGGATGTTGCAAGGCGACATGAAGAACAAAGAGTTCAGAATCCACCCCACCCAAAAGCCGGTAGCCCTCTACAAGTGGCTACTCACGAACTACGCCAAAGAGGGCGACCTGATCCTTGATACACATTTGGGTAGCGGAAGTTCAAGGATAGCTTGTTATGATATGGGCTTTGACTTTACTGGATTTGAGATAGACAAAAATTATTTTGATGCACAAGAAGAACGGTTTAGGGTGCATACAAGCCAAATTAGGATGGAGGATTTGATGTTATGAGATACAAAAAGCGTTGGGATTTCGGCATAGGAATAATTATGGCATTTATTGTAGCAATTTTAGAAAGTTTATTCGGGGGTAGGAAAAGATGAACTGGAACAACATAAAAGACAAGACCCCAAAAAGTGGGGAAACAGTTTTAGCCTATTGGTGGGAGGAGGATATCCACCAAGTGCATATGCTTACATGGTATGAGAAGGGCGACAAGTTTACAGGCGAGGACTTGCAAAGGGGCATGATAGATATGCTTGAGTTGGTGCATGGAGTGTATGACAGAAAAGTTGAAGAAACAGGTTTTTATTTTTTAGAAATAAACAAAGAAATGGAAACGCTATTTACACCGCACGCAGACATTATCACGCATTGGATGAGTATTCCTGCACCGCCTAATAGCAAAAAAGGCTGGCTTGGCGGAATAGAGCAAGAGTAAAAACAGAAAGGAGCAAACAGTAATGACTGAACAAGAAAAAATAATTTATGACACCTTGGAAGTCAACTTTGTAATGTCTTGCACAAGTAAAGATAACCGTTTAACCAGATCAAAGCTATCATATTTAACCGGCTGGGATGACAGGACCTTAAGAGCAAACATAGCTATTGCAAGAAGATTAAAGTTAAAGATAATTTCTGATAATACAAAAGGTTATTGGCTAGGCAATAACGAAGAATGGGATGAGTTTTGCGACAGAGAAAGGGGTAGGGCTATGGCAAGCCTTTATCCTAAAAGTACAGAGATCGACGGGCAGATAGAGATAGTGTTTAAGCCGAACTGGACTTATGACACAAGCGAGCTGACGCAAATCAAGCCGGTGTCAAATTATTTTACTGTTGAGTCAATAGTGGGCAAGCACATTAAGGCAGAACTTTGCCCAACATGCCAAGGGGCAACTTTTCTAAATGGTGAATGTTCAAATTGCAAACAAAGCGAGGAGCTGCCCTTTGATGGTGACTATATTCATGGCGTTTCTTGTCCGTATTGCGGCGGCAACAATACTGTGTCGCTTCTTGATATGATTGATTGCAGCGATTGCGGAATGACGTCATGGACATAAAAAGGGGAAAGAGAATGAAACCTTTGTTAATGAAATGCGGACATACAGCACATGCTGTAAATGAAAAAGGAAAGCCTGCTTGCATAATTTGCAATTGCACGAAAGTAGAAGAAAATAAGCCGGATCTAACAGACAGAAAAGCAAGGTGTTCATATCATGGACAAACCTTTACGCGTTGCAACGGCCAAACTATAACTTGTCATGGAGAAGCAGATTCAAGCTATAGGTTGCCATTTTTTGAACATAAGCCGGAAAGCGAATTTGATGCATATTATTGTGGCTGTTGGGGCTGGGATTAAAGGAGTGAAAAATGGAAAAGATTAAACAAGAAATTGAAAAGCATAAGGCTTGTATTATGGAACTAGAAAAGGAGTTAGAAAAAAGAGAACAAAGGGAGAGGGTGTTTCCACAAGACGGAGATAATTATTGGTACATCAGCGATTATGGGCAAATAGAATATCAAAGAGATTACATGAGAAGTGGAGGTGGGGATTTTGCCAGGTTTAGGTTGGGTAATACATTTAGAACAGAAGATGACGCTTTGTTTGAACTCGAACGCAGAAAAGTAGAAGCCGAACTGAAAAGGTTTGCGGATAAATATAATGAGGGGACAATGGATTGGAGAAATCCCTTTCAAGACAAGTGGTATATAGTATATGACCACGAAAGAGATAACTTTAATTTCTCATATACACAAACGTGGCAAAAGGCAGCCATTCACTTTACATCAATAGAGGTTGCCAAGCAAGCTATCGAAGAAATAGGAGAAGAACGCATAAAGAAATATTACTTGGGGGTGGAGCAAAATGGATCAACAGCTTATACAGTGGTTAGATAGATTAGATATGGTCTTGTGGAAGATTCACGATGAAGTTAAAGAATTAAACGCTAAGGTTGCTAGTTCCAAGCAAACTAATTATAAAAAAGCAATGCTAGAGATGACCCCTACAAGACTTGCATTAGATCAGGTTAGGTACAGCAAAGCGGAAGATGCTTGGCTTGGTAACTTTGAAGGCAGCTATAAAGAATTAGATGATGCTGTAAATGCACAAACTGAATGGCTAAACAAGGAGATAAAGGAATGAAAACAAACAAAATAATATGCTTTGATTTTGATGACACAATGGATATAAAGACAGAGCCGTACCCGGCCATAGGTAAAGCAAATACACTTATGATTGATGTGATTAAAACACACATTACAAAAGGCGATACGGTTATACTTAATACCATGCGTGAGGGCAAAGTCTTGCAAGAAGCCCTTGACTGGCTTAAAGTCCATGGCATTACCCCGCATGCAGTCAATGATAATTGCGAAAGCCAAAAAAACAAATGGAACAATAACCCACGCAAGATTTCGTGTGACATCAATTACGATGACAAAAACTTTGATTGGGGCAGTGATTACATGAACAACAAGCTACAAGAGTTTGTTAAAAAAGAATATATGCTAAAAGAATTAGAAAAATGCGAAAAAGACAGAAAGGTTGAAATAGGAAGCGAAACCTACGGCACAGGCTATCGCAATGGTTACCATAAAGGGCGTGCCGAACTTATTCGCTATATCTTAGACATGCCGGAAGAACATAGAGCAAAGGAGGCAATAGAAAATGGCAATTAACAAAATGATAATCTATAATGATACACCAACAGCGCTGGCAGATGACACAGCAGTTGCATCGGTGCTTGGTGTAATAAAGGAAAAAACAAAAAACAATAACCATATCACTCCATACCTGGTTGGCGATGTTGTTGTGACCGTAATCGAGAATAAAAGGTCGACCACATTCAGGGTGGCAAAGGCCGCAAGAAAATAACATTACTATATTGACAAGGTTAAAGCAAGTGAGATATAATATAGGAACGGGAGGCAATAAATGAACAGTAAAAGCATGGCAAAACATTTGAATAGAAAATTGACTGACTGGGTGGACTCGGTTAAAGATGAAAAGGTAGCCAAGGCTATCAAGGAAAATGCGATAATAACGGGCGGTGCGTTAGTATCGCTATTAAATAATGATGAGCCGAACGATTATGATGTATACTTTAAGACCTATGAATCGTGTTTAATGGTTGCGAAATATTATGCAGAGCAATGGAATGAAATGTACCCCGAAAAACCGCATGTAGAGATAAAGACAGAAAATGATAGAATCACAGCCTTTATTGAAAGCGATGGCATAGCAGCAGAAGATAATGAAAACATGATAGATGACGAAACCGAGCCTAATGCAGAAAAAAAAGAAGCCGAGCAAGAGGAAAGGCCGAAATATAGGCCAAGGTATTTTTCGACCAATGCTATCAGCTTATCCGATAAAATACAGCTTGTTATAAGATTTTACGGTAGTGTAGATGAAATCCATGAAAACTATGATTTTATACATTGCACCTGTTCTTATGATTTTAAGGAAAACAAGGTTAATTTGCCGGCAAGGGCATTGGAGGCAATTATAAATAAAGAATTGTATTATACCGGCAGCAAATACCCTTTATGCTCTATTATCCGTACACGAAAATTTATATCAAGGGGTTGGTTTATAAACGCAGGGCAATACTTGAAAATGTGTTTGCAGTTGAATGAATTAGACTTAAAGGATATAAAGGTATTCGAGGATCAGCTTGCAGGTGTAGACAGCTATTATTTCAGCCAGGCAATTACAGCGATAAGGGAAAAGCAAGCAGTAGACCCGACCTTTAAGGTAGACAACACATATTTATTTGAACTTATCAATCGTATATTTTAAGAAAGGAGTAAAAAATAAACCATAAGCAAAAACCATATAAACAAACAAATTAAACATTGGAGGAAAAGAAATGAGCAAAAACAATTATCTGGCACAGCTTAGTGCCGCAAGGACAGGACAACAGCAGAAAAAACCGAACCTAGACAAGGCTATGGCCGACATCAGACAATACTCAGATTCTCTTAGTGGACTTAAGACCGAGGACTTGAACGAACTTAATGAGTTAATGGACAAGGTAGACGGGCTTGCGGATGTATTTTCAAAGTATGATAAGCTTTCAGGGAAAATTGAAGCTTTGCAGAAAAACGCAGCTTCCATTGAAGCCTCGCTCGGAGATTTAGCCGAGTTGCAAGATGAAACACAAGTAAATCCGTTTGAAGGTTACACGGAAGAACAGACCCTTGCTATCAATGTACAGCTTATCAAGGAATTTGAAGCCGAAAGCAGATTATCCAAGGACTTACTCAAGCTATCGGAATCACAAATCTTAGAAGAAGAAGTGCCGGAAGAAGTGCCTGCGTTTGAAGGGCTAACAAAAGAGCAAACTGTACAGGTTTATATGCAAGTAATGGATGAATTTGAAAATAAGACCGAACTTGCAAATAGGCTTGCATATAATGCGGAGGTGGAATAAATGTCGGAAAAGAAAATTATTGAAGCAGAATTTACCGAAGTAATTGAGCCAGATGCAACCGAAAAAGAAAAAACAGCTAAAGCAAAAGAAGAGGAAAATGTTACGGACTTGATTGTGTTTACGGCTAAAGCCGTACAGCCGATTAAAGCCGAATATTTGGAATTATCAAGCAGATATGTTGAAATCAGGACAAGGCTGCATGAGTTAGTCGATAGTGTAAAAGATGTAGAGGTTACGGAAGATTATCTGGACGAAGCAACAAAAATCCAAAGGGAAGTAAATAAACTTTGGAAAGAAATTGAAACCGCAAGAAAAGATTATCATAATTTTGTGGACTCTGTTTTCTATGATCCGATTGCAGAAAAAATCGAAAAAGAAATCAAACTTGTATTCCAAGAATGGGAAAACACCTTTAAGGCAAGCAAGACCAACATCGAAAACGAGCTTTTAGAACAACGTGTAAACAAAACCGCAGATTGGTTTTCAAAGACAGCCGCAGAGCAAGGGCTTGACTGGTTGACACTGCAAGACGCATTACAACAAAAAGCGGTCACGGTTACACGCAAGAACAAATCCACGGATATAGTTAAGGCATCAAACGCATTCATAGATAAGGTTAAGTCCGATATCACGGTTTTGCGTGACGGTTATGGTGATGAAGAAATTGCAGAGTATCGCAAAACCTTTAACGCAGCCACAGCGATAGCTACAGTAAAGGCAAGACAGGCAGAACTTGATGCTGCAAAGCAAATAACAGTTACCCCTGACGCCCCTTTAGTGCAAGAAGTTGTTCCGGTGGCGGCAGCACAAACACCTAAAATGAATGCAGACGGCAAGATGACCCGTGTTTGGGAGTTAACAGGCACAAAAGAACAGCTTGTTGCCTTGGCTAAGACTGCAATGAAGTTAGGCATTGAATACAAGGCATTAGGAGGTAAATAAGTATGGCTATTAGGTTTATTAAATTCCCGGAAGTAGAAAACGGCAAGGATCGTACTGCGTTAGAATTTGCCTGGTTAGAAAGGCAACAAGCAGAAGAACAAAAAAAGAACCAACAAAACTATATTAACTTTGGCGAGCTGCCTGACGATATTGTAAAGCCTGCTGTTTTGTGGGCATATTACCAAGGGCTATCCGTGTTACCAAGAGATGGGCATGTATATTTTCAAACCGTAACCATTGAAAACCAAGACGGAGCTATCGAAGTAATCGCATTGCAACCCAAAATCCAATATGCAGGCGAAATCTATTTAGCGGTGCATGGCGAAAATGCAAGGTATCGTGCAGTTGAAATGCTTATTGACGGCCGAAGATTAGGTGCAGAAAACATGGACAATATAGCCTTTGGGCTTAACTCACAGCTAACCGTGCGTGTAGTTGATATGGCAAACAAAGCTCGCTCTATAACACAAACCATTGGTGTTTGCTTTCAGCATGGCTTAGAGTATTCCCCAACTTTAGGTAAATTCAAAAAGGATCTAAACAAGTTTTGGGCAGGCTATGAAAAATACAGAAAAGGCGACACCTCGCTTTTTAACCCGTGGTATGCAAATCCTTTGGCTATGAGTGCAAAAACACTTTGGAGAAAAATTGACGGACAAGATAAAATTACAACCTACTCCGAAGAATACTTAGAAGAAGTAAGGGAAGCAACGGTTACAGGCTTGGCTTTGCCTGAAATAAAAGTAGACTTTGAAACAGGTGAAATATTAGAGTTAGATGCCCCTGTACCCATGATTACAGGCGAAGTTGTAGTTGAAGAAGAGGTTGCACCTATTATGATTGAAAGCAGCGAAGTTGTTGCTCCAATCAAAGATGACGAGATAGAAATATGAGCAACTTGCCAAAAGGATTAGACTATACAATTATAAAAACAGGCAGTTCGGGCAATGCTGTGTTGGTAAACGGTATATTATTTGACTGCGGTATAAGCTGGAAAATGCTTGAGCCTTATGCCACGCAGGTTGATGTGGTTTTGACTTCACACAGGCACCAAGATCACATAAGGCACTCAACCTTAAACAAGCTAAAGAGTTTATTCCCAAGGGTAGCTATAATCGCACCTAAGGACTTTTACAAGGGCACAGACAAGGCTCAGTATGAATTTGACGCTATATTGCCGCATAACAAGAAACTGCTGATTAAAGGCAAATATGAGGTCTTATGCACACCCATACCGCACAGCGTGCCTAATGTTGCGTTTGTGGTTAAGTTTCAAAGTGGCAAAACAGTTATGTATGC
The DNA here is from genome assembly GCA_041654915.1 of Clostridia bacterium. Classification (GTDB taxonomy): domain Bacteria; phylum Bacillota; class Clostridia; order Christensenellales; family DTU072; genus JBAZCO01. The sequence goes on from JBAZCO010000001.1 coordinate 47,103, forward strand.
GACTGATACGGTGAGTTTAGACCATTTGCATATCCCAGATCTTGATTTATATTTACTTGAAAGCAATTACAGTGAATTAAGCATAGTTAAGGATCAAAGGAATGCAATGATCGCGGTTACAACACATTTATCACAAGAGGCAAGTTTTGGTTGGTATTTAAGAAACAAGGGTGAAAACAGTGAATATGTGCCATTGCATGCCCACATGGACTTCAAGTAAAGCATTTATAAACATTAAAAAGGAGAATGAGGGTGATAGAAAAAGTAAATCCTGCTCACGTGGACAAAATCGCAGATAGGATAGCAGGAGCAATAGTAGATTTAGCATATATAACCCATTCTGACCCAAAAATAGCAGTAGAAGTTTTGATAGGGCATGACCATTGTCATGTAATAATTGAAACAACCGCTTTAATAGGTTATGCAGCAGTAAGCGACATTGTTAAACGAATAGGCGGCGATGTAGAAGCCGATATAAAGATCTATGAACAAGACAAGCACCTGCAAGAAAACCAAGATGGAAAGATAAGGTGTGGTGATAACGGTATATTCAAGGGTGTGCCGCTGACAGATGAAGAAAAAGAATTATCACAAATTGCAAGGGATATTTACAAAAAATGGCCATATGATGGCAAGTATATACTTGACGGCGATCGCTTAATTATATGCCAAAGCAACGCAAAAACCGAAGATATAAGAAAACTATATCCTGATGCTGTAATCAACCCCTTGGGCGATTGGATAGGCGGAACTGGTGTTGATACAGGTGTTGGCGGAAGAAAATTAGGTAGCGATATGGCTCAAAGCGTAACTGGTGGAAACATACACTCGAAAGACCTTTCCAAAGCTGATGTATCAGTCAATATCTATGCATTCCTCAAAGCACAGCAAACAGGTGAAGTTGTAGAATTAAGTTGTGCTATAGGCGATGAATATGTTGACGGCATACCTTATGGTGAAATTGTAGAAATAGCAAGAGAATTTATTAACAGGCTTGGTGGATTTGAAAAGTTTGCCGAGTGGGGATTGTTTTAACACAAAAAAAGAAAAGGAGAAAAAATTATGTTTGACAGCAAAAAAGACTATGGCGGGGGTGGGTATCTCCGCAAAGAAGGGGATTTTTTCTTAAAAATCCTTTCATGGGAATATGATGATGCGTATTTTCCCAAGTATAAGGTTGACGCAGAAGTTGTGTCCGGGCCGAACGAAGGAGAGTTTGTGCAGGGCACAATCACAAAGCCGACTGAAAAATATATGAACGACAATGATCGTGCCTTAGGCGGTTTTTCTTTCTCGCAAGTCGGTGCGTATGTAGTCGGTGCCGGAATCACAGACAAAGTAAATGCTTTAGAGAAAATCACGGTCGGTGCCATAGGCAAAATGATTGTCGGTAAAATAATAAAGGCACGTGTTCAACTTACAAGGAAAAGTCAACAGGCAAAAGAGGATGGCGAAACAACCGGGCTTTACTATGAAGTAGGCAGAATATATAAATATTCCGATTGGATTAACGAAGAAGTAAGTTCTTATGAAACTGCAGACCCAGTACCGCCGCCTGATATAGACTACAGCCATGACATGGTTTCACCGTTTGATTTAGGCAATGATGATGACCACGGTGGTGAGCTTCCATTTTAATTTAACTTAAACTTACGGCTACCGCTATCACTGATATGAACGATTAACATTAGTGATAGCGGTTATAATAAACAAAGGAAAAAAAATGACTTGGCAACAATTTCAACAGTGGGTATGCAAAGAATTATCTGAGCATGGCTTTTGGGCATATGAAACTATAAACAAACCATCGGGTCAGCCGGTAGATATAATCGCAGCTAAGAATAATGTTACATATATCATTGAATGCAAGGTAACAAAAAGTGATAGATTCCCATTAAGCCGTGTAGAGGACAACCAAATAATGGCTATAGAAAAATTTAGCAGGTGCGGTAATACACAAAGTTGGTTTGCTTTTTATTTTAGAAAACACCCTGACAGCGTTTTATTTGTCAGAGCAAACATGATATTAGACTTGATTGACAGTGGAGCAAAAAGCACGACTTATGAAGAGCTGAAAGATATGAGTGAGCTGCTGCTAGAAAAAGAGCAATAATTGATTGATTGTTTTGAATTGCAGGCAGTCGAAGGAGCAAGTAAATGAGAAAGATTAAATTCAGGGGGAAGACATTAGACGGTAGATGGATATACGGCGACCTTTGGCACCGACCTTACGCAAAAGACTGCGTTACCATAGTCAGCTTTATGGAAGATACAGGAACAACAGGAGGTCTTGAGGTAATCCCTGAAACCGTTGGACAGTACACTGGCTTAAAAGATAAGAACGGTATTGAGATTTACGAGGGTGATATAGTGCTCTGTAAAATACACGATAAAGAGTATATGGGCCTAGTTGAGTATACAAATACATACGGATTTTACTATCTTTCTGGGATGGGACGTTCTGATACTGAGTTATGGGGTTGTAACGAAAAAAAAGTCATCGGCAACATCTACGAAAACCCTGAACTAATGGTTTAGACTAATGATTGAGGCAGCGGAGATGAAAAAAATAACAGTTAAGCACATAGCGGAAAAATATATCTGCGAGACGTGCTCAAAGCTGGAGCAGCTTAAAGATAAAGTCAGGGAAAGCGGCGAAACACAGTGGTGCATGTGCACTTGCAGTCATGCGCAGGCTTGGCCGGTAAAGGAGGATTGTGAATGATTATTCAACTCGGCACCTGGTATGTGGAGGACGATATGAACAAGGAAAGGGAGATGATAAAATGAAACTAAGTGAATACATCAGCCGCATGAGAGAAATCCAAGAAGATATGTTCGACGGCGGGAAGCCAAGTGTTGAAGAGCTGATAGAACTAAGCCATCCTCAAGGTCTGGACTTGCACTTGCTAACCGAGCAAGAGCTAGAAGTGATGATTGTAGGAATTAACAATGGGCTAGACACAATGGAAAAGGCGTATCTATATTTTGATGACGAGTGATAATAAACAACGAAGGCGAGATAGAAAAGTGAAGGTATTGAGTGGTAGCAGTTTAGCTGGTGGTACGCCAACAAGGGGTAGAGTAAAGGACGATTATTACGCAACGCCACCTCAATCAACACAAGCGCTGTTAGATGTATTGGAACTAAACGGTTCGATGTTAGAGCCGGCTTGTGGAGAAGGTCATATAAGCGAAGTGTTAAAAAAGAATTATCCATGTAGCGAGATTGTATCAACCGACTTAGTCGATAGAGGGTATGGAGTTGGTGGAATTGATTTTTTAGAAAAAGAATACGATAGAACGTTCGATAACGTGATAACTAACCCACCTTTTAAGTACATGCGGGAGTTTGTTGAGAAGTCTTTAGAGATTTCAACAGATAAAGTAATAATGTTCGGGAAAATACAATTTTTAGAAGGGCAAAGGCGAAAAGAGTTCCTTGAAAACTCACCATTAAAATACGTGTACGTGTTCAGCGAACGTCAAAACCCGATGAGAAATGGTAGTCCTGTTGATGGAAATGGCAAGAAATGGTCATCCACAATGTGTTTCGCATGGTATGTGTGGGAACAAGGTTATCAAGGAGAGCCGATAATTAGGTGGCTATAAGAGGAGTGAGAAGTTGATAAACAAAGAAAGCGAGATGGAAAAATGAGCGTTACAACATGGATATTTGATCCGGAGGAAGTAAAGGCAGCCATAGGGCTGTATATGGTAGAAGTGCGAGGAGTGTCGCTGGATGACATACGGAGCATTGAGTTTTTAATAATTGACGGGGAACAAGGCTCCGAGTTTGATGGGGTACAAGTAAGTTTTGATGATCCAGGGGATGTGGAATTTGTTGACGCCGACGACCAAACAGGCGGAACTGAACGGAAACAGAGGGAGGAATAACTATGAAATGGAAGGAGTGCTAGGGAGATGAAGTTGAGTGAATATATCAGCCGTATGCGGGCAATCCGAGACGATATGTATGACGGAGGGAAAACGATGCTGAAATGTTGTATGTGCGGCGATGTGTTTGATATTGGCTATGAAATGCCGAACGGTGATTATGTTTGTGCCACACACGAGTGTTGCTATGAATATTGCAAATGTGAGGGGAAAAGAATAACTCAAGAAAGCGAGGACTGAGTGATATGAACAATGAAAAGGAAATAAAAGACAAACTTTTGAAGTTATTTGAAGAAATAGACCGACAATCAGATGAACAGGAGATGTATATCCAAGAGTTGAGACAAAGATTATCTCTTGCTGAAAAAGTCTGCTATGAGGCTAACGGTTATCTAAAAAGCAAAGACAATCCGCTTGGCAGGATTTATTTAGACAGACTGGCTGAGGCAATTGAGAAGTGGGACAGCAGTAGGAAAAATAAGGGTGCTCAATATCTTGTGATGGAGGATTGGGAACAATGCTGAGTTTAGAACGATTGCAAAATATACAAAAACAAATAACCATAACCGATTGGTTAGGAGATTCTATATAATGCACGCAGTTTTCGGAGCAGAGATAACTTTATATAACCCTACACTTAAAGTTGTAGCTTGGTGTAGAGCTAATCTATGGGTAAACAACCCTGAATATACTGCAAGGGTACGTATGAACAAGTGGTTAGGCAACACACCACGAAAACTCATGCTGTACAAGCGAGTTGACGGTAATCTGATACTGCCGGCAGGACTTAGGGGCAAGTTTAACAAGATACCGTTCACAGAAAGCTATCCACAGATAAAGCGTTGGCAACCACAAGAACCGAAAAGCTATGAACCGTATAGCTATCAAGTGCTTGCTGCTAATGATATGTTTGAGTCGAAACACGGCGGAATAGTGTTAGCGAGCGCGGGTAGTGGCAAGACTTCGATAGCACTCCATGCAATCGGCAGCTTAGGTGTAAAGACATTGTGGATAGCAGACACACTTGATTTGATAAACCAAGCAAAGAATAGGTTTATACAGTTTTATGGAAAACAAGGTGTAGGCGTAACCACGGGCGGTAAGATAGACATAGGCGAACGCATAACCTTCGCCACGCTCCAAACGCTTGCCAAGATACCGATTGAGAATTATGCCAACGAATGGGAATGTGTTATTGTTGATGAAGTGCAGATAGTTTCAGGCAGTCCTACAAAGATAACTATGTCTCAAGCTGTACTGTCTAAGTTAAACGCAAGATTAAAGTATGGTTTAACCGCAACTTATCATAGATCTGATGGCCTAGAAAAGTGTATATGGGCATTGATAGGCGACATTATACATGAGGTGCCTGAAAGCGCCACAGAAAAAACCACAATGATACCTACAGTTCGCAGGATAGATACAAGCCTTATGCCATCGGAAGAATACCTTGATACCGACGGCACGCTTATGTGGGCAAAATTGATTAACTATATAGCTTTAGATGAAGATAGAAATAGGCAAATAGCCTATGATATAGAAAAGGCCGGCAAAAGCATTTTAGTTTTATCCGACAGAAAGGCACAGCTTGATATGTTGTATGATTTTTTGACCGATAAACGTTTTGCAAAGATTATTACAGGCAGCACTCCAAGAAAAAAAAGAGAACAAGGCATACAGGATATGCGAGACGGGAAATTGCGAATAATGCTATCTACATTTGCCATGTCAAAGAAAGGTTTAGATATACCAAGGCTTGATACCTTGGTTTTAGCTTCACCCAATAAGGATTATGCGTTAATAACCCAAGCCGTCGGTCGCTGCCAACGCATATTTAAGGGTAAGACCCAAGCCTTGGTTTTAGACTATGTAGATAGCAACATCAGATATTTAGATAGAATGTACAAAAAAAGAGTTACATCTTATAATAAACTTAGAGCGAGGTATGAATAAAATGAAAGAAACAACTAAATATAACCAAATGCTTACAGCCTTTTATTGTGATTTTGCTTTAGCTAAAGATGAACGTATGAGATTAGGTGATTTAGATGATTTAATTAAAAAATCGGATGAAAGACTGCTCAAAGATATAAAGCTATTAGAAGAATTAGATTTTAACTTAAGGCACGGAAAAATAAAAATCGTAGAGGTGGACTAAGTGAAAAAACCAACCGTTAGGCAATGCAAGCTAATAGAAAAAAGATTAGGTTTAGATCCTACTAAATATCTTGTCAGGAGATGGAATCCGGTTAAAGACGGTAAAATAGAAGTTTGCCTTGTAAGCAGGAAAACAGGGGAGAAAGTATGGAAAACGATAATAACATGATTTGCAAGTCAGTGTCAGAAAACCAACGCGGCAATATATGGCTGTCTAATCATTTGGGTAGCATAACAACAAGGGGGGGGGAAGCCAGGGCAAGGCTATCCTTGCATACTGTCTTTTCAGCCAAGGCTGCAGTCAATGGATATACAATATGAACATATTGGCACACTATGTACAACAGATTATAAAGGAGAGAGGTGTTTACTTGCAATGGAACCTATAAATTACGCGATTGACAGCATGTCATCTAACAGCATGAAATCAAGCAATCCGCACAGCGGAATACACAAGGAGAACTATGTGAAAACAATAGATACGAATGGCAATAACCCTGCTTGCAACCAAGGGGGAAATATGATTGTTTATGCTTTATCAAGCCCATGTAAAGGAGAAAGTGGGGGTTTAACGTACATGCCAATGAAGCTACGTGTAAGAAAAATTACAGAAAGAGAGTGTTTGCGTCTTATGGGGTTGCCGGACGATTGGTTTGATGGTGCAGATTTGCCAAAAACAAGACAGTACCAAATAATTGGAAACGGACTTGTAACAGGTAAAGATTCCTATTTTTGGTATATGTGGCAAAACATCTATAAGCTACTGAACAAGAAAAGACCAACAGTTTTCTCACAATTCAGCGGTACAGGCATGACAGAATATATAACGGATGAATTAGGTTTTTTTACAGTTTATGCAAGCGAAATAGACGAATCTGCAAATAAAGCTCATGCCAACCTGCAAAGAAAAGGCATACTTGATAGAAGAACTCGAAACCTAGGTGATATCACGAAGGTAAGTGGATATAAAATCAGACCTTGTGATGTAATTTTCTCTTCAAGCCCTTGTCAAAGTTTTAGTCATGCAGGGAAAGGCGAGGGGGAGGATGGTGAAAGCGGCTTGATATGGGAAACCATAAGGACTGCAAGGGAAATGCTTGAGGCTACAAACGGTAGATATCCAAGCGTAATAGCAACAGAAAATGTTGCAGGTGAGCTTTCGCACAAACACTTTTTAACTAAGTTTCTTATTGCGCTTGACAGGATGGGCTATGCCATTGACATTCAACTTCACAATGCACTTGATTATAACGTAGCACAATCAAGGGAAAGAGTTGCAATTGTAGCAATAAAAAAAGAGTTGGTTGACGGGAACAGCTTTGAGGAGCATAGGCATAACAGGGTGCAAAGGGTCTTGAAGAAAACAAATGCAGATATACAGCTTTTTTCTGGCATAGCAACCTTCCCGCACGAGCCCAAAAAAAGCAACTTAATCGACTTTATAGATGATAATGTAGACGAAGAATATGACCTATCCGAAAGGGCATGTATGGGAATATTGCGCAGGGCATATCAAAGGGAAAAAGAAATCCCGGCTATTCTTGCATATGCGCTTATGGTGCAAAGCGGCGATTTGTACTATGAAAGTGAATATGACAGCAAGCACGGGAAGGTAGATGGCAATAAACTTAGGGAATGGTATGCAGATATTATTGATAAAGGTTTTGAGAAAGTTGAACTGCCTGTGTGCCTTGAAAATCATGGTACAGATAGCAGGATCAAGATAAAGGAAAATGAAACACCAACTGTAACTTCAAGATGGGGAACAGGTGGCAATAATATGGCACTGGTGCTAGATGTCATAAATGACACTGGGGGGGGTATAACGTGACGCACAACAGAACAGGTACACTGCGGTCGGCTTGTCAGTCTGTATTTTTAGTTGAAGCTTCGCCACAAGATAAAAAGAAGACTCGTTGCTTTAGTGGTGATTTTGCTGCAAGAAAAGAGTCTGAACATTATCCAACCATAACAGGCAACCATGCAAAAGTAAGTGCTGATTTGCTGATCATCCTAGAGGAAAAAGAATGAAAATATTAGAACTGTTTGCAGGAACAAGGTCAATAGGCAAAGCATTTGAACAGAATGGACATAAAGTCTTTTCTGTTGATTGGAGCAAGGATTTTGAAAATATTGACTTATACGCAGATATTCTTGCCTTAACTCGTGATGATATCATCAATAAGTTTGGCTATCCGGATGTAATCTGGGCAAGCCCTGACTGCACAACCTATAGTGTTGCAGCAATTAGTCATCATAGGCGACGCGAAGAAAGTGGAAATTTAGCTCCAATTTCTGAATATGCCAAGTTTTGCGATGAAGTAAATAAGCATGTACTTTATTTAATCGAATCCCTTTCTCCTAGATTTTGGTTTATTGAAAATCCACGGGGGGGGCTAAGAAAGATGGACTTTATGAAAGATTTGCCTAGATATACAGTTACGTATTGTCGGTATGGAGATACAAGAATGAAGCCTACGGATATCTGGACAAATCATCCAAACCCAAAATTTAAGCCTATGTGTAAAAATGGTGATCCTTGTCATATTGCTGCACCACGTGGCTCAAGAACTGGCACGCAAGGAATAAAGGGAAGCATCAAGCGATCTATAATTCCAAATGAATTATGCCAACATATTGCAAGCATATGTGAAGAAAGGTGAATAACATGAATAAACATGCTATACTAAAATTATCTCGTGTGCCATGTGTGCAAGGAGTCTCTGATTACGCACCTTCAGTTGGGGTGCGTTTTCTGTTTTTATAAACCTTAGTCAGGTGATATAATCAAAGAAAGAAGCACAAGCAAAGGAGGAAAACGAAATGAAAATTATTCCAAACAAATACCCTGAAGAAAAGAACTGGCAGAAGTGGCTGAAGTTTAACACTGGCAAAGAGGTCAATGTTGTCTTTTTGCACCGCACCGCAGCCTATATCCGTGACCACCACAAAAAACAAGCAGTAATCGCATCAGGCAATAGAACTATGAAACAGCAACAAGACTTGTACGATTTATATAAGGCAGGTAAGGGTAATAAGGCAGCTGTTCCCGGCAAGAGCAGGCATAACTTCGGCTTAGCCATAGACTTTAATAATATAGGCACAAAAAACGGTGTTAAACAATATCCCGGAACACTTAATTCAGACTATGCCTTGTGGGTATCCAAAAAAGCAGAAGTGTTAAATCAATATGGGTTAAGGCACGCAGTCGACGGCGAAATTTGGCACATAGAGCCGATAGAAACGGCTGGAGTATCTATAGATGATATTGCAAATTTTTTAGATGAGGATGATTTATTTAATACACCGTCTGGATATCCAAGGTTAGAGTTAACCAGCCCTTTAACCCGTGGAACATTTGTAGGTTTATTACAAAAATGGCTCAAGATTAAAGTTGATAAAGCATTTGGCAAAGACACCGATAAAGCAATCAAAGACTACCAAAAAGTAAAAGGGCTTACTGTTGACGGTATAGTTTGGACTGATACATGGAACGCATTAAAGGCTGACAACGCACCTAAAAAAACAGACTTAGAAATTTGCCAGGACAAAGTCAAGGGTTTAGAAAAGCAGATAACCGCATTGCAAGACACAATAAAGAAAAACGATACAACCATAAAAAACCTAAATGCTGATAAGACAAGCTTAGAAGGGCAAGTTACAACAGAAAAAGCTAAGGTAATTACCCTTGAAAAAGAAATAAAGGCTGTGCAAGACACAAATGCGGGCTTAATTATACATAGGGATAGTTTAAAAAACGAATTAACGGCAACACAAAAAGAATTAGTTGCGGCCAAAAATGAAGCAATACAATTAGAAACAGAAAAGAACCAGGCACAGAACTGGTCGGAAGTTTTACAAGAAAAAATAGTTACACTGGAAACAAAGATAGAAGATAAAGACGGGCAGTTGACGGAAGAGAAAGACAGAAACACGGAATATGTTAAATCTATTATCCATTTAGAGGCTTTAATATCCGAGAAGGAAAGAGATTTAGAATATGCCGAAGAAAGTTTACACGCATGTGAAACAGAAATTAAAATACTGAACGACAAAATAGAAGAATTAAGTAATAAAAAGCCTTGCGAAGAAATTGATATTAATAAATACTCCATAGCCGAATTATTGAAATTGATCATAGATAAAATTTTTAGGAGAGGTTAAGAATGGAAAAATCTTTTAAAGAATGCCCTATATGCGAATGTCCGTTTAAGTTTTGCCAATGTATCTTCTCAGGCTCTACACACCCCGACAGGCATTTACAGACAGAGGTGGTGGAGCAGCATTTATATTTACTAAATAAAAAGCAAATAAAGCATTTAATGTATTTACAAAAATATTGGCGAATATCTTATTCCGACAAAGAGAGAAAGCAAATATATCTCAAGCTAATCAGGAAAGCAAGGTTCAATAACAGCCGTAGATTTAGGCTTTTATTTCCCCTGTTTCGTGTTACGGTTCAACATGAAAACTTAGACTTTTTAACGAATTTAATCGTAAAATTAGGCGGCAAGAAAAATCATGCTAATTTCTATGATTTACCATATTGACAAGGTAAAGTATTAGGTGCTACAATAATACAAGAGGTGAGAATATCAGATGAAAACTTATGAAAAAGACGGGGTAAAATATATAACGCACAGGGATGCACTAAAGTATTATGAGTGTACGCCTACCACTTTGCTTAATTGGCGAGAAAGCGGTCGAATAAAGATTTATAAATTACCTCTTGATAGCGGGCATTTATATGCAGTAGATCCGATTTTAAGAAAATACCATATAGGGGGTGAAAGGTTTGACAGATAGGGAAAAAGCAACAATAGAAGAAAGCAGATACTTGATTTACAGTGTGTTTAACAACGGCGATGTAACCAAGGCTTCTGTTAAAGACCCTGACAATGAAAGACCCTTACCGAGATACAAAGACGGTGGCGGTGTATATGTTTGGGTCGGCAAGAAAAAGCTATATGTAAAGCGTTTGGTTGCAAAGCATTTTATGAACGAAGTCGGTGATAGAGTAGAGTGCATAGACGGTAACGAAGATAATTGCTCCGTGGTAAATTTGCGTATAGGTAAGCGTGATTATAGTAGTGATAGAAAGATATATACCAAGGTTTCGGTTGACGGTGTTGTCTATGATTCCATCTCTGCTGCGGAGCGTGCTTTAATGGTATCTCACGGTTATCTAACAAGATATTTTAACGGCCAAAGAAGTGGTAAAATCTTAGAAGGACACAAAATTAAAATAATAAAGGAGTGAGTGGATATGAGTAGTGTGGTAGACATAGCCTTATTGCGTGGCAATGACGAGAAAATAAATGTGACCATGAAAGATGCCGATGGTGGGGCTATTATTATGACTGGCGGTGACGAACTGTACTTTACGGTGAAAAAAGCGGCGTTGGGCTGTGAAGAGATCGAGGATGGTTTGATTTTTCAAAAATCTTTATCCAAGGGCATTGAAAACAATAATGACGGTACATATACCGTAAACATTGCTGCTGTTGATACCGATGATTTAAAGGGCTTGTTTGCTTATGATTTAAAGTGTGTATTTGCTTTGGGTAATGACGAATATTTTCGCAAGACCGCTTTGATGGGTATGATCGATTTTCGTGACACAAGGACACGCATAGATGAAGAAGGAGAATAGTTATGAGTAAAGATATATTTGTTACGCTTGATGTAGAGGGTGGTATTAGTGCAAGTGCCGAGCCGGGTGTGTTACAAGGCCCACAAGGTGACAAGTGGATGAAAGCCATGACACAAAGCGAATATGACGGTTTAGCTGAAGTTGACCCCGAAATTTATTATATAGTTACACCAGACGAGGTAGGATAAATGGCTATATATAATAAAAACAAAAAAGCAAAATTTTATAAAGGTTTCTATAAGCCTGTAAACTGGTATCACCGTGGCCATAAAGTGGCTGGTTGGGAAGAAGGTATCAAGTCTGGTGAGAGTATTTTGTTTGAAGATACCTACGATGATTTTATGGATATCGAAATGTCGGGCAAGAGCGAACAGGTGCAGACAGTACAAGGGAAGAATTTTGTTGATATTTCTGGCGAACTTTTTAAAGTTACCATAGGATATGCACCTGGTTCAGCAGAAAGTAAAGCTATATTTGCTGACAACAGTGTTGTGGTCGGTATGTCTCGGAATGCATTTATGAATATAAATGTCAATCTAATATATAGAAACCCCACAACAGGATATGTAAAATACTCGTCAAATTTTGCATGGTATGGTGTCGGTTTTAAAGTGTACTTAAAGCCCAGTACAAATTACATAAAAAATTTTACAGGCGATGGTTACGCTGGGTAGGCTTTTTTGAGGCGGACGGCACTTTTATATCGGATGCTATTTCTAACTCTTTTACCACACCCTCTAATATGGCTTTTGCGTTTATAGTTATAGCACCATCAACCGCTACTAGTGGGGTGCAATTAGTACAAGAAGTTACAGGTTTGCAAGTAGAGTTAGGCTCAACCGCAACTGCCTTTGAGCCGTTTACTCCCGACAGTCCTTCACCAAATTATCCATCGCTTGTTAACAGTGCTGGCAAAAAATTACTTGTAAATAGTAACGAAGTAATTATCCCTACCCTACACAAAATCGGTGACGTAGCTGATGAGTGGAACAGCAAAACAGGTGAAATCACAAGGCGGATTGGTGTTAAAGTTTTTGACGGAACGGAAGCCACAACACTATACACTTATAATGATTTAAATGGGGTTTATTTTGCGAGCATTTTACCAGAAAACCAATTAAGAGGGCCTGGCTTTTGCACGCATGAAAGTAGGGTGGGCAACTATGGCAGTTCATCTGGAACTTATATGTGGGTTGGTGCAAATAATAGAGATGTTTTTTGGATAGGTATTTGTGATTACCTTAATAAACCAACCGTGGGCGAAATACAAGACTGGCTTGCAGACCAGTATAACAACGGAACGCCAGTGACGCTTTACTATCAACTATCAACACCAGTCATAGAGCAAGTAGCGACCAAAGTACCGTCATATCCAAAAATAACGGAGATAGTACAAGATAACAACATAAAAACAGATATAACAGCGACAGCAAAAATAGTGGATTTGGGGGAGTAAGGCACGATGACTTGCAGGTGCAGAAAAAAGCTCAAAACAGATAACAACGGTGAAGAAGTTTCTGTCAGTATAAATAAAGGCACAATGCTTATAGAAAACAAAGACATTGAAACCTATGTAGAGATAAAATATTGCCCGAATTGCGGGAAGAAAATAAAGTACAAGAAACGTAAAGGAGAAAACTAAAAATGAGAATCGAAACCATACGAATAGGGGATTTAGCACTAAACGAAAAGAACATCAGGACAAATTTAAATGTAGATGATCTGATAGACAGCATACAAGAAAGTGGTGTACTTGTACCGCTTATTGTTACACCAGATTACACCGTAGTTGACGGCAACCGTAGATTAGAAGCCGCAAGGCGAGTGTTCGGCGAAGATGCTTTAATAACGGTAGATATAAGAAACCTGTCAGAACAAGAAATTATTGAATATTCACTCATAACTGCACTGCAAAGAGAAAATCTAACCGAAAAGGAAAAGGCAAACGCATATAAGCAGTTAAGCATTCTAGGGTTAAGTGATTTTACCATAGCAAAGAAAATAGGTAAAAAGAAAACAAATGTTAATGCTTACATTAAGGCAGCGGACATAGAGCAAGAATTATGGGAAACACACACCTTAGATGAGCTGCAATTTATAGCCGAGTACCCTGAACTTGCAAATTACACAGGCAGAGCCTTAATCGACAGATACGATAGGCTTGTTGCACAAGAGAAGTTTAACAACTGGCTAAATGATTTTTCATATCCTGAAAACACAAGCCAATCCATAGCCGACAAATGGTATGAAAACGAAGATTACGGCTTTGACGGGCTTGCAATTAAGAGTGATAACAAGCTTTATCATAACGGCGAAGTTATAGCCGAGGATTATCACACCTATCCATATGCACCAAATACCCTTATACACGCTGTTTCTAATGAACTATGGATAATTGAGCCTAAAGAGCAAGAAAGTGCCACAGAAGCCGAAAATGAACCACAGGAGGCACTTAAACTAATAGATGAAAGTGATATATACGAGGGTTACTTGGAAGTTTGGGGCGGAATTGTAGAGCGAGTCAAACGAAAGGTAGAAGAAGTAAGGGTAAGAAAAGAGCCGGCATTATCACTTGTTGGTATTATATGCAAGACCTACGGCTTTGATGATCTAAAGGATATGGCCTTAGATTCGTTTGAAACGCTTGCTATCGAACCGTTCTTCATGCGTGATGGAAAGATAGAGCATAGGGAGTGTGAATGCTTAGATTTTATCAATGCAATGACCACTTTAAGCGATGCAGAAAGGGTAGTAATCAGTGGCAAACAGTAACACTTATGTTTCAATGAATAAATCTCATGATGAGTGTTATACACGCTTGCCTGATGCTTTGGATATGTTTTCCTTTTTACAAAAGCATATAAGTTTAAGGGATAAGATAATTTGGATGCCGTTTAACGATGAAGGCAAGAATATAGAAAAGGCTGCACATTCATTAAAGATTTATAAAACGGTCGGGGGGGGGGGGTATTCCCTTACAGCGAGCCAAAGGAGGGGGGTATAATGAT
>JBAZCO010000002.1:0-45992 GCA_041654915.1 Clostridia bacterium
GAGCTTAGGCGGACTTTCATAGAACAAAACGCAACATTGGTAAAGGAGCTTGATATATAATATGGAAAAGAAAAGATTAGAGTTAGAGCGCATTCAAGAGTTGCTAGCCAAGACAAAAATCGTACCGGTAGAAGTGCGTGACGAAATGGCAAAATCCTTTATCAGTTATGCAATGGCGGTCAATGTCAGCCGTGCGATACCCGATGTGCGAGACGGTCTTAAGCCCGTGCATAGGCGGATACTTTTTGCTATGAGCGAGCTTAGCAACACCTACGACAAACCGCACAAAAAGTGCGCAAGAATCGTTGGTGAAGTGTTGGGTAAGTATCACCCTCACGGGGATACGGCGGTCTATGATGCGTTGGTTAGGCTAGCGCAAGACTTCTCAATAAGGGCAACTCTAGTTGACGGACACGGTAACTTTGGTTCGGTGGATGGGGACCCGCCCGCCGCCGCACGGTATACCGAAGCACGACTTTCTAAAATTGCGGGCGAGATGCTCCGTGACTTAGATAAAGGCACGGTGGACTTCTATCCCAACTTTGACGACACACTAATGCAGCCCGTGGTGCTTCCTGCACGCTACCCCAATTTGCTGGTTAACGGCAGTGAGGGTATTGCTGTTGGTATGGCTACAAGCATTCCTCCGCACAACCTTTGCGAGGTGATAGACGGCACGGTTGCGTTAATGGAAAACCCCGACATCACCATAGAGGAATTAATGAACTATATCCCCGCTCCCGACTTTCCCACGGGCGGTTTGGTGCTAGGCAGAGGCGCTGTTAAACAAGCGTATTTCACGGGCAAAGGCAGCGTGGTAATACGCTCCCGTTGCGAGATAGAGGAGCAAAATGGGCGAAATAGAATAGTCGTAACCGAACTTCCCTATCAAGTCAACAAGGCAAACTTAATAAAGGCGATAGCCGACCAAGTTAAGGAAAAGAGATTGGAAGGGATATCCGACATAAAAGAGGAATCCGACCGCTTTGGGATGCGTATTGTTATTGAATTAAAGCGTGACGCAACCCCTCAAGTTGTACTAAACACCCTTTACAAACAGACCAACTTACAAGTAACATCGGGTATCAATCTGCTTGCACTCATAGACGGCGTGCCAAGAGTATTGAACTTGAAAGAAATTCTATCCGCTTACATCAAGCACCAAATTGATGTAATAGAAAGGCGCACACGCTATCTGTTGGATAAGGCGCTAGACAGAGAACATATCGTAAAAGGATTGGTAATAGCGCTTGCAAATATTGACGAGGTTGTGGCTATCATAAGAGGCTCAAAAGACGCTCAACAAGCTCTGCCTAGACTTATGGAGAATTTTGAGTTATCCGAAAGGCAGGCAAAAGCGATTCTTGATATGCGTTTAGCCAGACTCACGGGGCTTGAAGTGGAAAAACTCAATGCCGAACTTGAGGAGCTTACCCGTTCAATAAACGAATACAGGGATATTTTGGCTAATCCGGAAAAGGTTAGGGGAATAATAAAGGAAGAAATGGGCGGCATCCGTTCCGCATACGGCGATGCACGCCGTTCCGAGCTTAGCTATGACCCGTCCGAGATAAATATTGCCGACCTTATCACCCAAGAGGATGTTGTGGTATCTATGACATATCAAGGGTATGTTAAGCGGATATCGGCAGATGAATACAAGGCACAGCACAGGGGCGGCACGGGTATTGCGGCGCACAAGACCAAGGACGAGGACTTTGTTTACAAGATGTTTGTTTGCCACTCCCACGACGACTTATTGTTCTTTGGCAACTACGGCAAGGTATATTGTTTAAAGACATACGAAGTGCCAGAGGCAACAAGAACAGCAAAGGGGCGGGCAATAATCAACCTGTTGCCGCTTAGCCCGGGTGAAAAAATAACAACAATGTTGTCGGTAAAAGATTATAGCCAAGGGTATATGCTAATGGCAACCCGCCAAGGCTTGATTAAAAAATGCGACCTTAGCGCTTTTGAATCAATTCGAGTAAACGGAAAGATAGCAATCACCTTAACCGAGGGCGACGAACTTATCGTTGCAGATATTACCACGGGAGATGACGATATAATTGTAGCCGCATCCGAAGGAAAGTGCATAAGATTTAGCGAAAAGAATGTAAGAAAGACAGGACGAGGCTCACAGGGCGTAAAGAGCATTAACTTGTCGGATGATTCTTATGTTGTAGATATGGCGGTGATACGAGAGGGTGCAGAAGTAATTACTGTAACCGAAAACGGCTACGGCAAGCGCAGCGATATAGACGACTATCGCCTGCAAGGTCGTGCGGGCAAGGGAATCAAGGCGGGCGTGTTTAACGAAAAGACAGGTCAGCTTATAAATCTCAAACTTGTTACAGAGGCGGAAGACCTAATCATAATTGCAGACAGCGGCACAATGATAAGAATGCGTGCGGATATGATTAGCAAGATAGGCAGAAATACACAGGGTGTGCGTCTTATGCGGCTAAGAGATGATGCAAAGGTTGCGTGCGTGGCGGTTGCTCCCCGAGAGGAGGATGCCGAGTATGATGAACTTGATATCGAAAGTGATGATGCGGCAACTGATAGCACAACACCGCAAGCGCAAGCAGTAGAGGAAAAAGCGGCAGAGGAAAGCCCCGAAGTTAAGGAGTAATAAAAGGCAATAAAAAACCAGAAGTCTTGCGGGAAAACCAAAAACCTCAAGACTTCTATTTTTTAGGCATAAAACAGTTGACAAAAAAACAAATACATTATATTATAGAAAAGCATCGTCGCGGGGTGGAGCAGCTGGTAGCTCGTCGGGCTCATAACCCGAAGGTCATGTGGTTCAAATCCCATCCCCGCTACCACTCTTTTTGAGGAAAGCTTCACAAAACCCAAGTGAAGTTTTTCTTTAAAAGAAACTAAATTATCCTTGTGGCGGCGTAGCTTAGTTGGTTATAGCGGCCGGTTCATACCCGGCAGGTCGTTGGTTCGAGTCCGACCGCCGCTACCAAAAACAGCGGCCCCATGGTCAAGCGGTTAAGACACCGCCCTTTCACGGCGGTAACAGGAGTTCGAGTCTCCTTGGGGTCACCAAACAAGGGAGCATAGCTCAGCTGGGAGAGCGCTTGCCTTACAAGCAAGATGTCACTGGTTCAAGTCCAGTTGTTCCCACCAAAAGAGGACGGTTTTACCGTCCTTTTTGCTTTAAGTGTAGACTTTTATTAAAGAAGTGTTATTTGTTTTTTGCTATTATATGGGTTAGTTTTAATTTGAGTGTTGGAACTATTGTTAGATATGGAAAAATCTTTTTATTGTTGTTAGATGTGGAAAATTCTTTTTATTTCGGATACAATTCTTTGAGCGGAGAGGCTGACTGTGGTGAGGATAATTACCGCTCCAAAAACTGCGGTGACAACCGCCATTATGTAGTTGGCGCTATGCCCGTCTGCACGCTCGGCAAGCACTACGGCAAAGGGTAAAAAGGCAAGGAGGGCAACGCTTATCAAATGAAAAAGGTATTTGCGGGGAGATTTTAGGCGGATGAGTATGTAAATAGCTATCATCACCATAGATACCATATATATAGAAGGAAGTATGTATTCGTAAATGAAAAACGGGGCAGAGATTACTTCCTGCAAGGCTATTGCAAGTACGGATAGAAAAATTGCTTGCCCAAGTACCTTTTGACTAAAGTATTTGGTGTCTTGCAAGGTGCTGCGAATGAGAAAGTATAAGTAAAATAAACCCGCTACCACTACCCAACTTATTTTGGGGTAGCCTAGTATGATTAGTTCTGCGGCAAAGGCAATCAGCGTGATATTAAGCGCAACTATCGCATAGATTTTATCAAACAACAGCGTACCAAATAAGGGCGACTTGCTCCTTGCGGGGAAAGCTCGGGGCAAACGGATAGCCGTAGCCAGACTTCCGTTTTCTCGTGAAAACGGTGCGTGACACAGCGGACAAACGGGGGTGCGGCAGCCTATGGAGATGTTACAATGAGAGCAACGCATTTTATTTTTGCAACGGGGTGACCCGTGTGCCGTCCTTAGTGTCGGCAACAGCATAGCCAAGCCTCGCTATCTCCTCTCTCAAACTATCCGCAAGGGCAAAGTCCCTGTTCTTTTTTGCCGTTGTGCGCTCTGCAACAAGTATTTCGACTTGGGCGGGAAGGACAAAACTTTCTGTTATAGCGGATGTATCGCTTGTAAGCGAAAGCCCTAATATTTTGTCAAACTCAAGGGCAAGCGTATAGATATCTTGCGATTTAGACTCCTTAATTGCGGTAAAAAGGATACCCAAAGCAAGGGGTACATTTAGGTCGTCTTGAATTGCCGCAACAAAAGAAGAGCGCAAACCATCTAAAATTTCGGGAGAAGTTTTTTGTGTTGATGCCTTGTGGCTTGCAAGCTGCTGCATTAGCCGCTCCCTGCTGACCTTAGCGGAATCTAGCGCTGTAAAGGTGAAGTTTAGCTTTTTGCGGTAGTGGGTGTTTAGGCAGAAAAAGCGAAAGTCCAGCGGAGAGTAGCCACGCTCTTCCAAGTCTTTTATTGTGTATGTATTGCCAAGGCTCTTGCTCATTTTGCCGCCGTCCACCAACATAAACTCGCCGTGCAACCAATAGTTTACCGTGCGTTTGCCCGTTAGCGCCTCGTTTTGCGCAATTTCGTTTTCGTGGTGTATGGGAATGTGGTCTACACCGCCGCTATGTATATCAAAGACCTTGCCGAGGTATTTGCGGCTCATTGCCGAACATTCTATGTGCCAACCGGGATAGCCTTTGCCCCAAGGGCTGTCCCACTGCATAATGTGCAGGGGTTCGGCTTTTTTCCACAGGGCAAAGTCGGCGGGATTGCGTTTTTCCGAGTTGACTTCCACCCGTGCGCCCGCAATGTTATCCTCTATGCTTGCTCCGCTCAACGAACCGTAGCCCGGGAATTTGGATATATCAAAATATATGCCGTCCGATGTTTCGTAGGCGTAGCCTTTTTCCACTAGTTCAACCACATATTCAATCATTTCGGGGATGTGGTCGGTTGCCTTTGCGATTATTTCGGGTTTGGATATATTTAATTTTTTAATATCCTCAAAAAACACATTGGAGTAGTGGTTGGCAATTTGCCACGGAGTTTTTTGTTGTTCACGGCTTGCCTTTAGCATCTTGTCCTCACCGTCGTCGCTATCTGCCATAAGATGCCCAACATCGGTAATATTAAGCACGCCTTTTAGCTTGTATCCCTCGGATTTTAAGGCACGGCGAATCAAGTCCATAAAAATATAGGTGCGTAAATTGCCGATATGGGCATAATTATATACGGTAGGACCGCAAGAATACATAGATACCCAACCGTCTTTAACGGGAGAAAACTCTTGTTTTTTTCGTGTTAGGGTGTTATAAAGTTTAATCATATTGAATAGTCTTCCTTAATTTCTTCGCCCGTTTCGTTGGATATTGAGTACTTGCAGGTTTGAATACCCAAGTCGTCCTCTATGCGGCAAAGCCTCTTGTTGAGCCGCTTGAACTCATCTAAAATTGGGTCGGGGAGTTTTTGGTCGAGGTCGTTATATTTTGCGCCGTACATACGGACAACTCGCCCCGGTACACCAACAATCGTGCAACGAGCGGGAACATTTTTTAGCACAACAGAGCCTGCGCCTATCTTGGCATAGTCGCCAATTATAACAGGTCCTAGAATTTTTGCGCCCGCTGATATCATCACATTATTGCCCACCGTGGGGTGGCGCTTGCCTACATCTTTCCCTGTGCCGCCCAGCGTAACACCTTGATAAATCGTGACATTGTCGCCTATCTCGGTAGTTTCGCCAATGACAACACCGCTGCCGTGGTCGATAAACAGCCCTTTGCCAATCTTTGCGGCGGGGTGAATTTCTATGCCTGTTTTTTTGCGGGCACGGGCAGATAGCAATCCCGGCAACAACCGCATCCCCTTTTGGTAGAGTTTATGTGCGAGGCGGTAGTAGAACATTGCTTTTATGCCGCTGTAAGTGAGAAACACTAACAGTTTGCTTGTTGCGGCGGGGTCTTTAGCCATTGCCGCATTTATGTCGCTTTTAATGCCTTTAAACATATTTTCCTTGATAGTTGTAAAAAATGAGGCGGTACTCCTCATTTTTATTATGTTGTATTGATACTAATTATATATTCCTAAACGAAAGCAAGGGTTACTCCCCAAGGCAACATCCTTGTATCAGATTTAAGATAAGCAAAATTACCTTAAAACAGTACGGTTAGTTTACTTGCCTAGCGTTTGGTTTTTTTAGATTTAGCAGGCGGCTTTTTTGAGGTTGCCTGTTGGTTTGCAGGCGGTCTTGCGCCTTGATAGGGTTGCATCATATATGGATTATAGCCTTGTTGACCGTAGGCGGGTTGCGCACGCTTTTGTTGTTTTGGATAGATTGGGGGCTTGCCCGGCTTTACGGGATATTCTTGCCCGGGGAAGGTGTGCGGACGGTTGCCTTTGGGAACAAAGGTGATTGGCTTTGCCTGCCTGTTGCGGAATAGGAAGGGAAGTATTAACACTATTAACATAATCCCCACAGCGCCCGCATAGAGGAAGTTGAAGTTAATTGTGCCAGAGCCTTCTAGGAAACCGCCCCAGCTTGTTTGGAAGTACTCGGCAAAAGCGGACTGCACATCGGCGCTTTCTAGGCTGGGAATATTGGCAAAGACGGGACAAATTACCGCCATAATAATACTAATAAATATAAACAGCGGGATAATGTGCAGTCGCCTTGATGTGTAGCTAAACAGCCTGCCGATAGATAATCCAATTTCTACAAGCGAGAGAACAAGAGCGATAAGCATAAAGGCAATTAGCCCATAAGTGCCTATATTGCGCACGATAACTACGGGGTCGTATTTGCCGTCGTCGCCTCGTTG
This sequence comes from Clostridia bacterium, assembly GCA_041654915.1. Taxonomy (GTDB): domain Bacteria; phylum Bacillota; class Clostridia; order Christensenellales; family DTU072; genus JBAZCO01. The sequence continues at coordinate 6,869 of JBAZCO010000002.1, forward strand.
TATTTTTATTTCGTCATCTCTGCCCTCTATGAATGCGTAATAATACCAAGTTGGACCGTTGAATTGAATGATTCTCTCTACTGCGGGTATTGAGTAGTAGGTCATGGCAGGGGTGCGGAAGAAAGCTTTGTAAATATCTGCCGTGGTGATATCAATGGTACTCATACCAAGGTCTTTATGCAAGAACACGGTATCGGGCATAGAGCCGTCGGGGGCGATATAGGGGTCGTCACGGTTTGCCTCTTCCTCTATGAGGTAAGTGCCTTTGGGCCAAAGCTCGGGACGATTTGGCACAGAAAAGTCAAAGTCGTCACTTAGCTTGAGGTATCCCAAGGAAGTGAGGGTGAGCCGTGGGGTGTTTTGAGCGGGGTCATTGTTTATTGATGCCTCAAAACGCTCGACCGCCTCGCTGTAAGCAGGAGTGCCGGAAAAGGATGCGCCAATGAACAAAAACAGGGCGAACACCACCGTTAATATTAGTGAGATAATGGGAAGAAGTGTGCCAAAATAGCGAGTTTTGCGGAAATAACCGCTAAAGTCAAAGTTGACATCCTCGTAGGCATCTACATACTTGCCAAGCTTTTTTTCTTTTTTTACTGTTTCGGTCCGTGTTGCAAGATTTGCAGCGGCAAGTTCGGCAACGAGAATATTGCTGTTGTATTCTCCCACCTGCACTTTTTGGAGGAGCGCCTTGTATTCCTTGCGTTTGGCACGCAAGCGTGCTTTAACATAGGGTGAGTCGCTTTCTTTGATATCAAAACGCAACTCACCAATCTTCCTGTCCAGCAAGTCGATTAATACAGCCTCGTCTTTTTCCGTCCAAGCGGCGCTGAACAATTTTGGATTAGTTATTTTTTTTGCCATACCCGTCTCCCTGATAGTTGCGGCGTGCCTTGCGGAAAACGCCGTAGCAATATAAGAGTAATATACACTTTAATATAATACATTATATATCTATTGGCGTCAAATATCAAGCGCAAAATAAAATTTTCCAAATAAATGAAGTATTTGGGCGGGGAAAGCGAGAAAAACTGCCCTAAACATTAAAGCGGAACAGCACGACATCCCCTTCTTTTAGTATATAATCTTTGCCCTCGCTCCTCACCTTGCCTTTTTCTTTAGCGGCGGTGTATGAGCCGCACTCCATAAGAGTGTGAAAATCCACGGTTTCTGCCCGAATAAAGCCCTTTTCAAAGTCCGTGTGTATCTTTCCCGCTGCTTGGGGCGCTTTTGTGCCTATCGGGATAGTCCACGCACGGGTTTCCTTTTCGCCTGCGGTAAGATAACTCATTAGCCCAAGCAACTTGTATGAGGAGGTAATTAATTTTTCCAAACCGCTCTCCTCAATCCCCAATTCCTCCATAAAAACCGCCTTATCCTCGGGAGAAAGCATGGCAAGCTCCGCCTCGATTTGTGCGCAAAGCACAATTACTCCACTGCCCTCGGCGGCGGCAAACTCCTTTACCGCCTCAACTTGTGCGTTTGTCGCCCCCTGCTCGGACACATTTGCCGCATAAATCACTTTCTTGCCCGAAAGAAGTAGCAAGCTTGAGGCAAACACTTGCTCATCTTTGGTCAAGTCAACGCCCCTTGCGCTCCTGCCCTCCCCAAGGGCGGCATAGAGTTTTTCCAGCACCAAAAGTTCAAAAGCATACTTTTTATCCCCGCCCTTTAGCGCAGTCCTAGTTTTCTCAATACGGCGGGTAAGGGTATCCAAATCTGCCAATATGAGTTCCATATTTATCGTTTCTATGTCACGCACGGGGTCTACCGTGCCATCGATATGGGTGATGTTATCGTCCTCGAAACACCTTACAACATGAACGATTGCATCCACCTCTCGTATGTGGGATAGGAATTTATTGCCTAGCCCCTCGCCTCGGCTAGCGCCCTTTACCAAGCCTGCAATATCTACAAACTCTATTGTTGCAGGTGTAATTTTTTTAGAGTCATATAGGGATGCCAGCTGTTTAAGTCTGTCATCCGGCACGGAAACAATGCCGATATTTGGCTCAATTGTGCAGAACGGGTAGTTAGCCGCCTCCGCTCCTGCGGATGTGAGGGCATTGAACAAAGTGCTTTTTCCCACATTGGGTAAACCTACTATACCTAACTTCATTTATTATTATCCTTAAATTAAAAGCTGTCGCCTGATTTTCTGATTTTATCTTTTGCTACGCTAAGCGCATTGTCAACGGTTTTTGGAGTAACCGATAGTTTTTCTCCAATTTCCTTGTAAGAATAGCCTTCTAGATAGAGCTTTAGCACCTCGAGTTGGCGGGGTGAGAGCAGTTTTTTTGCTTTAATATAAAAATCCTTGCGTTCCTCTTGCCGTATATATATGGTATATGGGTCGTTGGGGGCGGCAATAAAAGTTGTTTCTTCCTCAAGGGGAAGCCCCAAAGAGCCGCTCGGCGGCTGCCGTTTATCCCTATAAAGAGAGCGAATAACATCCTTTACTTTATTATTGATGCAGAGAGCGGCAAAAGAAGTGAAAGTGGTATTTTTGTCCGCACGGTATTCCCTTATCGCTTTTAATAATCCAATTGTTCCCTCTTGAATGAGGTCGTCGGTATCCCCTCCCGACACTAAAAAATACCCCCGTGCAATTTTGCAAACCAAAGCCTTGTAGCGCAAAATAAGTATCTCCAAACTTTCAGGGTCGTTTTCCTTGGCTTTTTGCAATAATTCTAATTCGTCCGTGTATGTTTCTTTGGGTGTTTTTATTGGTTGGGTCTTTTCGGGGCTGTTTTCGATTGTCACCGCCGTTGATTTGTCCTTTTTAAGGTTATTATTTTTTACCCTTGTATCTAAATTTGTTTTATCCATAATATAATAATAGTTTTTATCACTAAAAATTTATCTTTTGTATGCTGCAAGTTTGTCCCTTGCCGTACTATTTGATAAAATTGTCCTTATTTTATTCTTTGCCTCACAGCCTCGTAGAGCGCAATACCTGCGGCAACGGATGCGTTTAGCGAGTTGATTTGCCCAAGTTGGGGCAGAGATACTATGCCGTCCGCAAGCTTTTTTGCAAGCGCACTCACGCCTGAACCTTCACCGCCAATAATAATGGCAATATCGCCCGATAAATCCGCTTGATATATTGAGTTGCCCCCAATATCTGCCGCTAATACGGTGACAAAGTTATCTTTTAACAGTCTTATCGCATCATTTAGGTTGGAAACTTTTGCCACAGGCATATGCGCCGCCGCACCTGCGCTTGTCTTTATGACCGTATCGGTTACCGATACGCTGCGCCTGGCGGGAAGTACTATGCCGTCTGCGCCTGCGGAGTCTGCAACCCGTATGATTGCGCCAAGATTGTGAGGGTCTTCCAAACCGTCTAGAAGTACAAGGAGCAGCGGAGTACCACGCTCCTTATTCATTGTTAATATATCTTCAAGAGGGGTGTATACAAATTGGGTAATCACGGCAATTATACCTTGATGCCGTCCCGTTTGGCTTAGGGCTAAAAGCCGCTCCTTGTCTTGAAAGTCCACCCTTATTTTGTGTTTTTTGGCAAGTGCCAAAGCGTGGCTGATGCGTTCCCCCCGAGCGCCTTTTTCAATATAAACACGCTCCACGGTAAGCTCCCCCTTGATTGCCTCGGTCACGGCATTAAAGCCCTCTATAATCATAAAACTCTCCTTTGGGTTACCATAAAAAAGCTAACAGTTGCCCTTATCGGCATTATTATAGGCAAGACGCAATAGCTCCGCAAGCCGTTCGTGGCGACCGAGCATATATAGATAACCAATTAGACCCTCAAGTCCCGAGGCTATTTTGTAGTCGATTAGCGTTGCGTTTTTTGCGTGGGTGTTGGTCTTAGAGTTGCGGCAACGGCGAAATACGGCGTCCTCCTCCTCGCTAAGCAAGGGGATGATTTTTTTTGCAGCCTCCGACTGGCTTGTCGCATTAATTACAGCCGCCGCCTGTCGGTGCAGGGCGCTTATTTTATTTGGGCATTCCAAAGCAAGTGCAGTTCGTACAAACAAAGTTTGCACACTGTCGCCAACAAAGGACAGCGCCGATGCGCCAAGTTGATTAAGTTCTTCCTTTGTGCAAGGCTCGGGAAATAATGGCAAGCGGTCAGACATATTTTTATTATACAACAATTGTAACCGCTTATCAACAAAACACCCCCATTTAGTTGGGTTTTTATATTATTTTATTAATCTTAGATTGTGTGCGGTAAAGGTTTTATATAAAAATACTATTGACATTATTATGCTAATTGTATATTATTATAATGTATCTTGTTAATGTGGATGTGGAGCGTTTATTTATGAAAAAGGCAAAATATTTAGTTTTTATCCTATTGATTGCTGTTGCACTATCGGCGGCACTTGCGGGTTGCTCCCTCTTTGCCAATATTTTCTCTGCCGAAAAGGACGATAAAGTAGAAATAATAGATGTGACATCCATACAAGTTGGCAACTCATCCATCTATATGGCGCCAACGGGCGAAACACGGGAGCGCCAAATAGTATCAACAGTTTTTCCCGAAAACGCAACCAACAAAAAAGTTAAGTACGACATCATCACGCCGGGGGCGGCAAAATATATATCGGTGGACTCAAGCGGCAAAGTGCGTGCGCTTGGCAATGTTACCGAAACGCCCATTGTTGTAAGAATAAAGAGTGTATCCAATCCCAATGTTTATGTGGATGTATTTGTAAGCGTGGTGATTGTGCCGCTAGAGAGAATTGTTTTTGATACCCTTGCCCTAAGCGTTCAGCTTGGCACAAACCCACAGGTTAATTTTAAAATAGAACCCGATTATGCCACAGTAGAAAGTTTTCATTATGAAGTGATAAACACCAATAACGAGGAAGAAATATATGCGACGGTAGACGAACAAACGGGAGTGATATATCCTTCTCGCATAGGTACTGCCAGGGTGCGTGTGTACAACACAGATGCACTTGGCGAAACTTTGGTGGAAGGATTTTTGGAAATAAATATCGTATATGCGCCGCTAGATTATAATATCACCGTGCGCAGTAATGACGACAAAATATACAAACAAGCTGTGGAAGAGGGCGGCTTTGACACTTTTGAGATTGATGTTTGGAAAGAGGCAAGCTCACATTGCGACCCCAACCCCGAGATAAGCTGGCTAGTTAACAACACAAAAATAGGGGATAGCTCCATACAGGGCGCAAAAAACATCATATTTAATTCTGCCGAGATATTTAAAGGTGAGCCGGGCGATAAGCAAATTTCTGTACGGCTAGAGAGCGGTAAAAACGATGTGCAAATACTCGAACTGCCACTCATAACGGTATACCCTCCGCTCATCACGCTTAACCTTACCAATAGAACAATCAAGCCGCAATACGAGGTAAATGACACTATAGAAATAACCGCAACCTATGGTTCGGGGCAGTATCCGCCGGATAGCTACAATTGGTACTTGTTAGAGGAAGGCGACGACGAGGAGATTATTATATCTGGTATGACCGCCAACACTTTGTACTACGAAGTGGACAGGATAGGCTCATTTAAGATAGTTTGCTATCCTGTTGTGAGAGGGATAAAACGGACAGACCTAAGGAGAGAAATCACCCTTGGACAGATGCAGCATTCTGTTACGGGCAATAACATAAGCGGTGTTTATATTGACGGAGCGCCCTTTGACGGCGGGTATGCGCCATATGTTAAATGGGATTCCTTACCTTATGATGCGGGTGACTATACTGTGGAAATAAGAACAGGCAGCGAGGAAACTCAAAACCATATTACCCTTGAAAGCAGTAACCCTGTACACGCTCGCTACTTTACCGCTCACGGTGTGCATATACCGTCAAGCACAGCAGACTTGCAAACATCATTTTCGATAAAAATAAAGGCGGAAGGATATAACTTTACCGACTGGGTGAGCTATGAGGGCGGCAGTATAGCGGTTACTCATTATGAATATTTAGACCCGCTAGCCGCAGCCGACCCCGTGCTTGCAGGAATGAACGGGTATATAGTCAATATGAAAGAGTTGGGCGATTTGCTAAACTATGTTAGCATATTCCGCCCAGAGGAGCTTTCTACCACTTCGGGCGGTGACCTAGAGTTCCACGACGGGTTTTCGTTTAGCGTGTATGTGCCGTTTACTTATGATGATGTATCTGTTAAGCATCCCTCTAATGGCAATCCTGCGGACGAAACCGACCCCGAAAAAGTAAATGCCTACAAGCTAATAAGCGCCGCATTTACCGCCTATGCGGACTCGGGAACTTTTAGAGTTGAGTATAGTGTGGGTGTGTTGGGTGAAATAAATATCACTCTTTGGTTTAAAGATATAATTACCGAATATCTATCCACAGCTCCGAGCGAAAATGCGGAACTGCCCTTTGTCACCCACTATGCAAAACAACCAAGAGTGACAAATACGCTCCCGATAGACGCAATTTCCCGCACTTTGTCGGTATCTACAAGCAATCAGCTGTACTTTGCCGCAAGCTTAGGATATAGACCCATACCTGTTGCAGGCAGCAGCGCCGAAACAATTTACAATATCGCACGCAATGTATTAAAACGCATAATAAATGACGGTATGAGCGATGCGGAAAAGGCACACGCAATATACGACTACCTAAGCGCCGAAGTGCTTTATGATTATGAGTTGGCGGCAATTCCCCTCAACACTCCAAACATAAATAGTTACGAAGGTTTTTATCTTGAGGGTGTGTTTATTAGGGGCAAAGCGGTTTGTGACGGCATTGCCAAATCGTTTAATCTACTTGCTCATATGGAGGGAATAGCGGCTAAAAAGATAAGCGGCTATGCAGTGCAGGGCGGCAGTAGTATTGGACACGCTTGGAACAAAATTAATATAGGCGGCGAGTGGTACATAGTTGACGCTACTTGGGGTAGCTCCTATTCAGCATCGCTGGACGGCGAACTACAAACACACGCATATTTGTTGGTAACCGATAATATGGTAAGTAGCACCCACCATACTTATGGCGAGCATCCCGATACCACCGAGGAAAGGCATAGAGTTTACCTAGATACGGAGCTTGCCGAAGGTATTACTCCAACGCTATATTCGGACGAGGATATAACCAAAATAGTAGAAGAATACATTCCCTTATTAGAGGCTAGCGGCGAGGAAGTTTGGATACAAATTTACGCAAGCAATAACTATCGTTCAACCTTCCCCATCGACCCCGACAATGTGATACTGCAAAAGATAGGCAATACCTTAGGGCATAGCGGATGTTGGTCAATAGGCAACGGCTACTTTGTCATACGAGTAGCGGCAGACGGATAGCGGCAGACAAATAGCGGCAGACGGATAAAACCGCTTTTTGGGCGGAATGGGATACCTATTTAGGGGGTAGGGATACCCCTTTGAGTTAATACCCCTTGCATTGAGGGCAGATATTACTTGGAATAATACGCTTTGACGAATTATTAATATTAAACAAAAAAACCATAAAAGGCGGATTATAATGTTAGACAAAAATTACATTCCTATTTATCTATGGCACAAAAGATTTACAGAGGGGTTGAGGCAGACAGATGCCAAGCCCTTTTATATCGCCCTGGAAAGGGGCGAGGGCGAAATTAAAGTGCATACCTCAGAAATCTATGCAGACGGACGAACGGAGAACCTAAGCTATATTGAGAGGGTGGTAAAGACTATGCTCTGGGCTTACGGCGGCTACAAGTTTTATTTTTGGGGAGATGCGGAGCTTGTTGAGGAACTTGGCAAAATCTATTCAAAAACGGGCGCACGGGCATTTGATGCGGAATTTATGGCAAAGGTGTACGGGCGCAAACTAGAGTTTGCAAGCGTTGCTTTGGAGGACTTTCCTGTAGAATGCGACAAGGGTGAAAAATGCGGCGCAAACAAGGCGGGCAGACGCATTGGTTTTGATGCGGGCGGCTCTGACAGAAAGGTTACCGCCTGCATAGACGGCAAGTCTATATTTGAAAAAGAGGTGGTGTGGCATCCCAAACTGCACAGCGACATAGAGTATCATATTGAGGGCATAAGAGATAGCATTGATATGGCTATGGAGAAGTTGGGCGGTAAAGCGGATGCGATTGGTGTGTCCTCTGCGGGAATCGTGGTGGACGGCGAAATGAGGATAGCCTCCCTGTTCCGCAAAGTGCCTGAGGAGCTTTATAAGGAAAAAGTGTTTCCCATATATAAAAATCTTGCCAAAGAGTACGGTTGTCCCGTAAAAATAGCAAACGACGGCGATATTGCCGCATTGTCTGGCGCATTCCAATTGGGACAGGGGCGCATTCTTGGCACTTCTATGGGTACAAGCTTTGCCGGCGGATATATTGGAGAGAATATTGATATAAAAGGATATTTGAATGAGCTTGCGTTTGTTCCCGTAGATGTTGGAAGTTCGGCGGCAATGGATGAGTGGAGCGGCGATGCGGGGGTGGGAGTAATGTACCACTCTCAAGATGCGGTTATCAAGCTTGCCGAGGAGGCGGGCATTGATTGGAATGGCGCATCTAGCCCAGCAAATAAGCTAAAAGAAGTGCAAAAACTGATAAAGAAAAACGACGCAACCGCCCGTGCTATATTTGAAAAAATGGGCGAATACTTTGCCTATACGATACTTTGGCTAGAAATCTTTTATGATATCGACAAGGTTATGCTCTTTGGGCGGGTTGCATCTGAGGCGGGCGGCGACATAATAATTGCAAAGGCTGCGGCTCTGCTCAAGGCGGAAGGCAGCGAGGTTGGCATCATACTTCCCGACGAAAATTCAAGGCGTTTGGGGCAGTCATATACGGCGGCATTGCTGTAAAATAATGATAATTTATAAAGGGTAAACAGCCCTAAAAAAAGGTGAAAACGAATGATGAGCTTGAACCACAAGGCGGAGATTATCCACGGAAAAAGACAGATATTTACCGATATGGTAATTGCCGCACACCACGACGATATTGAAATTATGTGTCCCCAAGGGATAGTTAAGGGATACCAAAGTGACAAATTTGGACTAGTTGCTGTTGTTGCAACCGATGGTAGCGGCAGCCCCCGTGCGGGGGAGTATGCTAGCCTTAGCGATGAGCAAATGAAAGGGGTGAGAAGGCTAGAGCAGATTGAGGCGGCGGCGCTTGGCGACTATTCGGAATTGGTGTTGCTAAACCACTCCAGCGCCGATATAAAAGATGAAAAAATCCGAGCAGCAGAGGATGATATTTTTGCGCTCCTAAGCCGCTATCGTCCCCAAACGGTATACATTCACAACCTTGCGGATAAGCATCCCACGCATATTGCGGTGGCAAAGCGCTGTATAAAGGCTTTGCGCCGTTTGCCAAAAGATGCAAGACCGAACAAGCTTTACGGCTGTGAGGTCTGGCGGGGGTTGGATTGGTTTTCGGATGAGGAAAAAGTGGTGTTTGATATTAGCGGACACAATAAATTTTTAAAAGACTTATTGTCGGTATTCCGCTCCCAAGTAGCGGGAGGCAAGCGCTACGACCTTGCCGCCGAGGGAAGGTGGCTTGCCAATGCGACTTATGCCAAATCACACAGCGTAGATAAGTACTCACTTGCCTCATATGCTATGGATTTGACCCCTCTAATTCAAGATGATGCGCTTGACCCCAAGGAATTTATTTTGGATAAAATTCGCCTGTTTAGTGATGAAATACTTCTTTAAATTACTCCTTGCGGTACAATTTTAGTAAATAAATTTACGGCTCTTTGTTTGAGCCGTTTTTTATTGGTTTTTGATTTTATGCAAATTCCTTGTTAAAAACTGTGAAAATATGTGACGAGATTGTGAAGTTTTTTACCCTTAAGTATATAAAGACAAATGTTGCCTCTTTAGGGTATGAAATTTGGCTTGTATTAATTACATATGTATAGTATAATCAAGGCACGAATAAAAACCTTATGCTCCGTTGCGAACGCACGGGGCAAAATATGCTAGTAAGATGCCCAATAGGAGGCTCTAAGTATGAAAAATAGATTACACAAATACCTCTTGATTTTGTCGGTCTGCTTGTTGCTGCTTGCCGCTCTGGTAGGTTGTTCTGTGCGAAGTGAACCTTTTGACGATTATATCGTGAAAAATCCCGAACAAGTAGGTCCAGAGGACGGTCAAGAGACAACCACGGTTACCTCTGTTTCTTTTGAGGAGGCGCAGGCGGCTATCGTAGAGGCGGTAGAAAATAACGCCAATATGGTAAAAAGCGACGGTAATAGCGAGTGGTTTATCATAGACACCCAAATTGACTATGATTTTATCGATTATTTAACTAGCCCTATCTATGAAATTCATATTTCTGTCATAATCAAAGCAAATATAAATTTAATAAACAACGCCGAAAGCGAGATATTCTTTGAATTTAGAGATAGAAGTCTTCCCGCCAATGAGGAGTTACGGTTTGGACTGTATTACATAGCCAAAACTGCTTATTTTAATATTGGCGGCGAAAAATTCTATACCGAGGAAATTAACGCTACCGAAATAGGCAAGCTTATCGCTGTGCCGTTTATGTCATCTGACCTTGACTTAACATCAATTATCACAGGTTTTCTCACGGGCAATATGGGCATTGACGAAGTTGATATGATTTTGCAGTTCATACCGCTTTTCGACAGAGTTACCGACGGAGCCACCAAAAAAATAGTAACCAAAGGTCCAAGTACAGACACAGTGGACTATCAATTTGTATTGCGTATAGACGCTATTGTGAGCGCATTGCCGCTAATCGGCACGGTGCTTTCTTGGGAGAGCCTAGACCTCCCCAACCTAGACCCCTTGCTTGATAAAATTTTAGGTATTACTCTTGATGGAATACTCACAAGAAAGTGGCCGAGAATGGAGAGTCAAATGACTTTCTCCACCAACTTTTCCGATAAGATACCAATTACCGACGAGGCAGGCGATATTGTTTATGACGAGCAGGGCGAGAGAATGTTCAAGCCCGGCTACTATTTTAACGGCTTTAAGGTTGATTTGGCTACTACCGTTCAACCCCGTGAATACGAACTGCATTTTGTTACAGTTCCCTTCCGTTTAGGTGCGGGAGACGAAAAAAATCCGATTACATTCCCCTCAAGATACAATTTGGGCGATGCATACAAAGATTCGGAATATACCAAGGCAAGCTTGTTCAACCTAGAGCTTCAAGCGACCCTTGCGGTGGATGCCGACGACAACGGGCAGCTCACCCTAAACAATGTGCTTGGTTCTTTTGCCGATTTGGGAGCTGTGGGGGATATCCCGCTCAACTTCCCTGCGCAGGCAACAAGCTATGCTTTTACCATTAACGCAAAAGTTCATATAGATATTTTTAATTACAACGAAACAAAGCTAGAGTTGACGCTATTTTTCCAAAACGAACCTTTCATACAAGTTTACTTTGAGGGTGATGTTTTATATATAAATTGTAGCGAACTATCGGATATCAACGGGCAAATTATCCCTAATATCAAGATACCCGACTTTAATATAAACGAAATGCTGTCCTCCACATTGGAAGACCTTATGCCCTATCTTGACCCCGACTATGTGGCGCTGTTATCAGGTGAAAATGCCGAACATTTAGCAAATGCCGAGGATGATGACGACGACGAAGATGATATGGATATGATGCTGATAGTCGAGATTATCGCCAACAATATCACAGAAAGTTATAACGAAAACGGCGATAAAATAATGGGCATATTCCTTGATAATGTTGCAATAAACAGCTTGCTTGCAATGTTTATGGGCGAAGGCAGTTCTGTTGGGATACCGGGGATAATGTTATCGGCAAACACATCCGATTTCCTCAATACAATGATGGCAAAAATCGAACTGACCGACACGGTGAGTGCAAGGCTGTCCATCGACAAAATTGGATACTTTAAAGAGCCGGAGTTCGTCAATAAAGAAATGATTGCCAATCCCGTTGATGAGGCAACCTATATTGATATTAAAAATGCGCTTATGCGCTATTATGGCATTACCCTTTCCGGCGAGTTTGAAATGGGTATGAATAAGACCGAGGGCGGCATAAGCTTTGACGGGCTTATGAGCGCACTGCTTGGCGATATTATGCTAAATCTTGGCATTACCGAAAGCAGCAGTACAAGGGTGGGCTATCTGCTTAAAGCGGGGCTGGACTTCTCCGATGTTTCCAATTCGGGTATGAGCATAAACTTCTATCTTGCCGACACCGGCAACGGCACGGATGATGTCTTCCTTGTTCTCTATTATGAGGCGGCAGAAGATGTGATGTATTTAGACCTCTCCCACTTCTGGCGGCTAAAAGAGGCTATGCCGGCGCTCAAGGTGCTTGGCGACCTGCCAAAACTAAAAATTGAAAATGTGGGCATAAGAGATTCGTTGCCAACAATAGATTTCTTTAACTCCGAGGACAGCAACGCTCCACGCAATATGGCGCTGGCGGGCGAGGGCGGCTATACGATTACCACCCCGCAAAATCTAATGGCAGATATATTTAGCGGTCTATTTATTGGCGCAGGGTTTGCCTACAATGCTGCCGCCGAGGAGGGTGACGAGGACGAGGATGGCATAGATGTTATGGATATCCTTGCCCAAGCTATCTCAATAAATGTAGTGGACGAGATAAAAGCGCTTGTCATTAGTTTGGATAAAAGCGTTCTCACAATGCTAATGGGTATGATGAATGTGGTAGCGCCTATGCCCGAGCTAGAGGCATACCTCAAATTGCAACTTATTGGCGTAGGTACTCTGGGCGAAAACACAGGGTATTTGCAAGCATACTTTGCTATTCTTGACAGTCTGCCCGACGAAAACGGCGATTACCTCCACGCATTATATGTGGATATTCAACTTGTAAGAAAGATACAAATGACTATCTCCGACAGGCGTCCCGAGTATTTTATTGAGTCGTTTAACCCAACGGAGTTTGTCCCCGTAGATATATTCCTTGAAAATCTTGTGATTGGGCTGGAGCTTGCCGGCGGGTTTAATCTGAAGTCCGACTCCCCAAGCTACACCAACAGCTATATTGACGAAATGCTTGCAGGACTTATTGAGGGCTTGAGCTTGCGCTTTGGCTTGGACGGCTTTGAAATGGACCTTGGGTACGAACTCAAGGCAAACATAACCTATGCGGATATTATGGCGCTGTCCTCAGATGAGCCGCCCGCAGAACTGTCTAGCCAACTTTCATTAGTATTAATAGATAGAAGTGAAAATATGGAGATATTTGGTCTTTATATTCTCGACAACAACATTTATATTGACTTATCCTATTTTGGTATGCCCAACATTAGGTTGGACAACAGCGCCTCACTCATAGCAAATATTATGGGCTTGTTGGACGAGGCGGAGGAGCAAGAAAATTCGGATATTCCGCCTTCACCTGCATATTCGTCCCCGCTTAATTCGCTAAACGGCGGCTTGGATGACAAGGTAAGACTGCAAGTGCTAATCGCACCCGACAAGGTTTCCCTAATGCTCACACAAGCGACAATGGCGGGACTGCTTGCGTTGTTTATGGATGGCGATTTGCCCGTCACCATTAGAGATACCGAAATCAACATAGGTCTTTCCGACGGTATCACTTTGGAATTCTCCACCGGCATAGAAGTGTTCACTATGCACGCAGAGCTTGCACGGTTCTTTATCACAATAGCGGGCGACCAACTGCCCAATATAGTGTTGCCGAGCAAGGAATTTTATGGCAACTCCGACGGTATGCCCAAATATGTATATGTGAGCGCAGAGGGTGAGTTCTCCCTGCAAGCCGAGCCGGACAATGTGGACGGACGCTTGGTGAACAAATATATTGATTTAACTCCCGCAATGAGAGAGCTGTTTGGCTCTGTTGAGCTTAACGCTTACCTAGAAATGCTAGGCTTTGTGGACGGCAATCTCTATTTCAAACTAGAGGCGGCTATAAATATTGACGACCCTGTGGATAGCTCAATTAAATTATTGTTGTCCTCTGGCAGTTCGGGAAATCCTGCCGACAGAACAACGGTAATGGAAGTCTTGTACAATCAAGGCGACTTGTATATCAATACAAATGCGTTTGGTTTGGGTAAGATTTATGTTAAGGATGTGGATAATGTATTCACACAGCTATCCGAGGCAAGCGAGGCGCAAAAGCAAAATCAAGGGAGCGCTCCCGCAAATGCTGAAACTGATGCGGCTAACTATATAGAGTTGATGTTTGTAAAGGGCGGCTTAACGGTATATATTGTTAAAGATGTACTTCTTGCGCTGTTTGGCGCATTGGGCGCAGATATGACCCCTTATCTTGGCGGCATAGATGAGCTTGTTATTGAGGCAGGCATTGGCATCAACCCCATAGACTTTAGCTTGGGCTTTACTGCCGACGGTATATCGCTAGGCTTTGGTTTGCGCAATATTGTACTTGCGTTTGATAGAGAAATAGAACTTCCCGACACTTCCGACTACACAACAATAGAGGAATTAACTACCATATCTGTAAGCCTAAACGGCGAGTTTACCTTTGAGGTATCGGGCAGCGAGGAGGACAGGCGCTTTGATTATATTATTGACGAAATAAAAGCGTTGTTGTCCGCTGATGCGGGCGGCTCTATTGACTTTGAGTCAATGCTAAACTTTGGCATACTCTTGCAAGTGATTGGCGAAAAGTTTGGCGGCACGATATATTATAATATTGATGCGCACATAGACCTCCTTAATACAGATAACTTAAATCTCTCCTTAATGTTAAGTTCACTATCCGTGTATAACAATTACTTACAAACGGGCGATAAGACAGAACTAGGAGATATTATATCCTTATTTATCGCAAGCGAAAATGGTGTGCTAAACGCATATCTTGATGCAGAAAGCCTAGGTCTGGAAAAAATCAAGATTAGAGATGTTTCAAACATTGGCGATATTTTTGACTCGGACGGCGACAGCCCGCTTGAACTTCCCGCTAACTCATCAGGGACGGTGTCAGCGGCGGATGTGCTTGCGGCGCATATTTTAATAAGTATTACATCCAACCCTGAAAACCAATACAACGGGGCAAATGCTCCCATACTCATTAGCTTAACACAAGGTGCATTCTTTGCGCTGTTTAACAGCATGGGCTTGGATATCTCCCGCTTTGTAGGTCCTTATAGCCCGTCTGCCGAAGTAGTGCTGGGCGAGAGCCAAGAGTTTATTGCGCTCAAGTTCAACCTTAAAGACCTCCTTGCAATCAAGGCAACAATCGAGAATCCCGTGTTGGAAATAAACGGCAATACCGATATGTTCCGTGACTTGGCAGAGGACGACTCATATTATCTCATAAATGCAGACGACGACAAGCTAATGCTTAGGATAGCGCTTGCCGGCTCTTTTGTATTTAACGCAGAGGATACTGATGACGACAGCGCAGTAGACCTTAGCAATATCATAAGAACATTCCTTACCGAGGCAAACTTTGGCATACTGCTTGAGAATGCAGGCTATGCGGGCAAGACAATAAAATATGATATCCAAATTAAGGCTAATTTAAGAAAAGTTATATCCGGCGGCGACAAAGGGCTTGCCGAAGGCTTAGAGGCGCTAATACTGTTCACAGTACTAGACAGCCCCGACGCACAAACAGGACAGGACTTTAGCTTGTATCTAAAGGGCGGCGACCTATTTGCCGATTTGGGTATCCTAAACGCAGGAAAAGTGCGCATAAACGATGTGTTAGGCGTGTTTGAGTCGGAAAATATTTCCTCACAAACCGTGCAGGCGGCATCCGTGCTTAATTCCGAATTCTACAACCTTGGCGAACAGCTTGCCGCTGCTTACATTACTTTGCAGCTTGGCAATACTTCGGGAATTATACTTTCCGCATTCACCGATGTTTTTGTAGTGATAATGAATGCGTTTAGCTTGCCCGAGGGCGATATTGAGCTTGTCGGTATGCAACTTGGAGATTTGGTTGCCGATACGCTAAACAACAATATGCTCCTCGAAATTGGCATAGGCACAGGCAGTGTTTTTGAAATTAATATAGAAGTTGCCAACTACGACTTGAGCTTTGCTTTTAGCAGTATTGAGTTGTTCTTTAGAAGTTCCGATATCATATTCTGGGATTTTAGAGAGGGCGACTACGGGCTTATTGATACCGAACTTGACGAGATTTACCTCAACTTTAGTTTCTACTTTGGTTGGGAGTTTAATGACGGGGCGGAGTATTCTCTTGCAAAACTGTTTGAGAGCCTAACCCTTGCTGAAGGGCTTAAAGTTGAGCCGGTTATCGCTGTGCTTAACGAGATAGGACAGCGCTTTAAAATAGATATAGAGGCTGTATTAAATCTGGAAAATCTTTTGGATGATGACCTAGAAACAACCGAGCAGGCAGAGGGCAGTCACTTATCAATAGTTATGTACAATGTTACGGGCGATAAGCACGAGTATGTGCTATCCATATACTTTGTTGACGGCGACCTCTATCTTGATGCGGAGTGCTTTAATATTCAACAGGTTAAGATTGTAAATGCCGTAGAGTATTTCTATATGATACGGGCTATGCTTGACGAAGTTTCCGCAAATAACCCAAGCGAAAACGCTCCCTCTAACGCAGAAGGCGCACCCAAGAGTGCAGAGCTTAATGCAATGGCGGCATATATCAACCTTATGGTTTGCCCCGAGGGCTTTATAGCATCAATAGGTTCAACGGCGCTGTTTGCTGTGTTGCAAATGATGGGTATGGACTACTCCCATTATATTGAGCCTGTCGGAGTTATTGATATAAAGGCAACGCTGTTCTCTCCAAGCAGTATTATAGAACTTAGTTTAGGGTTAATCTCCTATGAGTTTGATGTGGCGGGCGAGCGGATAATAGAGGGCTACAACCAAGAAGGTAGACCTATTTACAAGACAGACGGCAAGCAAATGCGATTCTTTATGGAGTTTAGCAACAGCTACCGCATAGCATTCAAGATAGGCGAAAATGAAAAAATTGACACACCCGCCGCAACGGACAGTCGGGTTGAAATAGACAATCAAGTGCCTGTTTTGGGTATTAGTACCAAGATTTTCTTTGAGGCATCTGCAAAAGAGGCGACCTTCCCCAACTTGAACCAAGAGCCGCTATCATCACTAATCACCACCCTCCTTGAAGGCTTTACCGACGACCCCGAGGGCGACCCCGCAATGATAGAGTATATCAAGAGATTGGTAATTACCATATTCTTCCAAATTTCGGGCGAGCAAACAGCAAGATTCGAGTTGGATATTTTGATAAATGTCAATGTGGTCAACACCGATGCCATTGAGGCACAAATTATGGTCAACAAGATGGACGGCGATGTTCCCAATAGGATAATGCAGTTCAACTTGTATAACGGCGATGTGTTTGTCGACTTAAAACCGATTGGCGGACCGCAGTTGTGCATAGAGGGTGTGTTTGACCCCTACGACGATAGGGGCAACAACACCGAGCCTAACAACCAGCCGCAAAATAGCCAGCCTGCTAATGACGAGGACGACTTTGATAATGTCAAGCCCTTCTCACTCACAGCCGCTATCACCGAGCAAGGTTTGTTCCTCTATGCTTATAAAGCATCATTTAATGCGCTCCTAAATATGCTCAATATGCAAGATATTGCTATGTTTGACTTTATGGAGTTGCAAGCATATGCAAAGCCGATAAACCAATCATTGACGCTTGGTTTAGAATTTAAGATTGGTACGGAAACTCAACAAGATGTTATTAAGGTTGGCTTTGGTATCGAGGGCTTGAGGCTAAACTTTGTACCCTTTAGCAGGGAACAACTGATTAACCCCGGCAGCAGCAGGTATGTTAACGACGACGATATTGACACCGTTATTGCAGAATCCCGCTTTGAACTCACTTTCCAAAGCGAGAAAGGCAATATTCAACTTAGCGATTTGTACTTTGCCATATTTGGCGACAGTCCGCTAACCACCACCCTACCCCAGCGCCTTGACCTTGAAACTCTTGGCGACACGCTTGTAATAGATATAAAAGCGATTGTTAATATAGAAAACTTTGATGATTTAATAGATAACTTGCAACTCAAAGTACATTTGTTCTCCAAAAAAGCGCCCGAAAAGTTCACGCTGGAAGTGATATATTATAAGAATTCAATATATATTGATGCCAGCAAGATTGGGCTTAGCAAGATTGTGCTTGAGGATATAACGGGACTCATAGAGTTCTTCTCTGGTGATGATGAGGATGAGGACGAGGATGCGCCCTCAGGGCTTGCCCGCTATGTAGAAAGAGTGCGGGAAATAGAGTCCATTACCGCCCCGTCTAACGAGGAACAGCAAGAACACCTTGCCGCTATGCTCTCCATACTGCTTAGCGCAGACGAGGGATTGTTTATCACGGCGGCAAAAGATTTGTTGTTTGTCGTATTCAATATCATTGGTATGGATATTCAATCCCATATGGACAATGTTGTAAATCCCCAAATCAAGTTTGGCATAAATCCCGAACTTAGCTTAGAAATAGATATTCAACTCAAATCTGCCCTTGCCGATAACTTGGGCGCATTGGGTGTGAAAATGGCGTTTATTACCAACAAGATAAGCATAGATGTGGCAGATGAGGCGCTGTTCCAAACCCCAGACGGCATTGAAAGCTCTATCACCCCGATTATCTCCAAAGAGGAGCGGGCGCTATACACCAATTACGACAAACTCACCCTCTATTCGGAAATTAATATGGGGCTGACTGTCAATCTTAAAGACGGTAGAATATCTGCCGACTCGGCTCTTGGAGCGCTGTTTAAGCTGCTAGATATTGATGCTGAGTTGGCAACCGATGTGGTGTTTACCGGCGGCAACGAGAGAATGGAAGTGGATATAAAGGGCGCTATTGGCATCAATTTTGAAAGATTATTGTCAAGAGACCCCGAACTTATCAAAAAAGCGACTTCGGCAACGCTGGAGCTTAGCTACGCTATTTACGACGGCAACGGCGACCTCTATCACGCACAGCCGCTTGCTAACCTATATTTAACGGATGATATAATTTATCTCACCTTAGAACTTATGGATAGCCATGTGAATATCCGCATACCGGATGCTAACCTATCCACAATGTTTACCGACTTGTTTGGCGTAACTCCGGGTACGGAGGATGAGCCGGAAAACGAGCCGCAAGCGGCCGAAACGCCTATCGACGGGATTTATGCAGGTATAAAAAATCTTGGGCGAGGTGTTCCCGACAAGGAAACCTTAGAGGCGGTTATCAACCTAAACAGCAAAGGATTCTCACTTGTAATCACCAAAGAACTATTGATAGCCTTGATGGGCGAGCTTACGGGATTGATGGGAGCATCCGCCGAGGACGAGGATGACTTCGACCTTTCCACCATAGATTTTGAGGCGGTGTTTGGCGATATACTAGATGGCGCTAGCATGGGCTTTTATGTGGACGGCGAGGACGGCGGCTTTAGCTTGCGCTTTAATCTCTTTAAGTATCAAGAGGATGTAGAGGGCGATGCGGGAGCAAGCTATCCTTCGGCAGGCTACAATATTGAGTTGTCGCTGCTGCACGATACCCTAATAAGCACAGACCCCAACAAGTACGCAGACTTTGATAATTATTTGAGAAATGACCCCGACCTAAAGGCTATGTACGAAAGCTGTATGGACTCACGAGATGTGTCGTGGCGGTTTACCGTTGGCATTGACCTTGTGCTTGGCGCAGACTTCCTGCCCTATGTGCTTGATTGGAGTGAGCTATTCGGGCTTGAGGAGGAGGAGTCCGCCTTCTACTTGCAAGTGCTTGAGCAGCTGCGTGGCAAAACAACAATGAGTTTAACTATTGATGTGCTGTCTACTGGGCTGGAAAACCTTATGATGGATATAATGGTTCGCTTTACTAACGAGGCGGGCGACGAGGTGATGGCGCTGTACTTTGTAGGCAACCTCTCACAAATAAATGCGCTGGAAAAAGAGGCGGATGAGGACTATGACTTCTCCAAGGTTGTCACAAACCCCCAACTTTATCTCACCGTTCCCGGTATGGGGATAGAAGGGTTGGTGCTTAACTCCGAGTCGTTTGAAATGTTCTTGGGGCTAAATATTAACGAAATGTTGACTTCTTTGGCAATGGGCGAGGGCGGAAGTTTTGCCCCGCAACCTGCCAATGCCCCCCAAAATGACGAGGGCGAAGAAGAAGATGATGATATCATTGTCGATAACGAAGGCTTAGATGCCGATTGGTGGGCAAAAATTCTAGACAGCATAGAGTTTTCCAAAGGACAAATTGGCATTGTCATTGCCAAAACTGTCGTACAAGACTTACTCTACTATATGGCGGGCATACCCTTTGATAACTTGGGTAAAATTTCCTTTGTTATGGACAACAAGGCAAACTTGCTCCGCTTTGACTTCTCTCTGGATAATCAACCGGAAATTGATATGACAAAAATCAATATCGGCGTTCTGGACGAAATGGAGTTCATTGGCAAGCAATGGCCCACCGAACAACTAACTAGCATAGATATGGAGTTCCCCAAACTAGAGGCGGGCAATGTTATTGGCGCATACTCCTTTGTGGATTCTTTTGAAAGAGAAGCATATTATGTGTTGCTTGCGGGCATCACTCCCGAGGACTTGGAAGCTTTTAACGGAATGATAGGCAACTACACGCAGCTTACGCCCGATACCTCTCACGAAGGAGTAACTCTCTATCACTTCTACGAAATAGATAACATAAATGCCGTGGGCTTGATTGCCCTTTACGACAACGGACTGCTCACGCTGATTCTTGCCAAGGACGAGGAGTTTAACGAAACCAGACTTTATTCCCTTAACAGCGTAGAGATAGGCACGCTATCGCAAATGCAGCCTCTTAGCGCAGAATGGGCAGATGACGAAATTAGCAATCTTGATGCCCTGCTGCCTATGTTTGAAGGCGAAATTCTTTATTCCTTTATCTATTACGATAAGGAATACAAGCGTGATGCTGTCTATATGTTGTTTGACAATGTAACCCAAGAAACAATGAGGGCATATGTAGACCACATAAGAGCGGCGGGTTACCAAATGAACAAGGACAGCAACGGCACATACCACCTGTCCAAAAACTCCTTGCGCTTTAGCGACGAGGGAGAAGAAAAGATAGATGTCATTGCCTCTGTAAAGCTGTACGAAAACGGTACAATGGCGGTGGCGATATCCGACACAACAAACAAATATAATATTAACTTTGCACTACAAAACATCAATGTTATTCTTGGTAAAAACGATATATTTGCCGCCCATTTTGAGCCGCAAGGTATCGATTACGGCACATATTTTGGCACATTCAAGCCTCTCCACGAATATAAATGGGAGTTTGAGGTATACAGCGAACTCACCATAGACGACAGCGTAGGCGGACTGTTCAACCTTACCGAGCTTGCCGGCTCACTGCTTGGCTCATCTATGATGAATGTAGCCCTCCAACCTTCCGAGGATATCAATATCGTAGTCGGCTTTAGGTTGCGTGTATTTATTGACTTT
Source organism: Clostridia bacterium (assembly GCA_041654915.1). Taxonomy (GTDB): domain Bacteria; phylum Bacillota; class Clostridia; order Christensenellales; family DTU072; genus JBAZCO01. The sequence continues at coordinate 28,282 of JBAZCO010000002.1, forward strand.
AGCGACTTAGCAAGGCTAAGGCTGCAACTTTCAATCACTTACAACGGCAAAGAAATGGTGCTTATTACCTATGTGGGCAATATCGTGGACGATAAGGAAGAGTCGGTTATTTATGCCGACCTTTCGGGATTGTCTTTCCCTGCAATAGAATTAAAGGGCATACAGCTTGGCGGTATGGTTAAGGAAATGATGAACAGTATGGACTTCTCCGACGACAGTTCCTCATCTGCCCCTTCAGATGCGCCGCAAAATGCCCCCCAAAACGCAGAGGGTACTTTGCTAAACAACGAGGGCAGGGAAAACACCTTGCCGCTATCCGAAATTATCAATATTAAGGATATATCTTTTGGCTCACGCCTCTTGCTGTTCACCGCATCAAGCAAAGAAGTTTCGCTGGCAATCACAGGCGCTCTTGCTTATTCTTTGATAGCGGGTATGGAGGGCAACGACGACTTCTTACTCCCAATGTTTAGGAATCTAAAGGTGGGCTACTCCGAGGAGGAAGGGCTTGCAGGGCTTGTGCTGCGCATCACCGACGACACCCCTTACGAACAGGCATTCCGCATTGGTTTCAACTTTAGGAGCAGTTACTCCAAGTTCTCAACCACCCTTGTTTCTTCCATAGACCCAACTAGGAATGCAGCGGGCGAAATTATTCCCTATGAGGATATTTCCAAATTATCACAAATAGGGCTTGCTCTTGACCTTGAAATGCGCCTCCGTGCCAAAAAGAATGCAGGACCGGACGGTATGCCGCAAAAATCCGACCAAATCAAGATGCTTGAGTCGCTAATTGAAAACTTGGTGGGCATAGAAAAAGGCGGCGTAAATCTAGAGCCGCAAGACAGCGTGCTTGTCTTTGGCGTACAATTTAGGCTGTTTATCGACCTTGCCAACCTTAGCAATACCACTTTGCTTATCAGCTTAACCTTTAATGAAGAGCCGTTCTTGGCAATTTACTACTTTGCCGAAAAGAACCTTGTATATGCAGACCTAAACGGTTTGGGACTGTTCCGTGCCGCCATTAACGGCGTGGACCTAATGAGTATGATTGGCTATATGCTAAGCGATACCATAGACCCCGGCATTGGCATAGATTTAAGCAAGATGATAGGGCTATCGGCAAGCGAGGCGGCGCAAGGTATGTCCAGCGCCGAGGACGCAATTAATGGACCGCAAAACACCGAGCAAGTCTTTGCAGACGACCTCCGTGCGGCAAGCGATGCTCCTCTCATTAGGATACTCCTTGGCAACGATGAAATTACATTTAACCCCAACGGCGCACTCTTTGCGTCACTTATGTCGGATATGGCACTTCCCAACTTTGCCGATATTCGCCTGTCTAGCAACATCTCCTACGGCTTGAACAATATGAGCTTTAGGATAAAAATGGATAACCTAGGCAACAACATATCCTTTAACATTGCAGAAAATATGTTCCGCTTTGCCATTGGAGAGGCGGCAGGACACTCACAATTCAGGATACCCATTTCCTTGGTTTCGGACGATAAGTTTGGCGCTATAAGCGGTATCACACTAAATGCGGACTCCGAGGGCGATATGGTTACCAATATGGATACCGTGGCGCTTGCCTCAACGCTGCTTGATACCCTCAAACTATCCAACCTTACAATTTATCTTGACAAGAGAAATGACTATTGGTATATGAGAGACCTCCGCTGGGGAATCCCCGAGTTTGCCACAGGTCCTAATTATTGGGGACACCCAGGTGTTGGCACAGGGCTTGGCGGCGGCGCAGGCTATGATGTCAAGGTGGATGCGATAAGCTTTGACTTGTTTGGCTATGACATTAGTTTTGGCACAACCTTTGACCCGTTATACTTTAACAATTCGTTCCGCAGGTTGCGCTTGTCACTAAACAAAACGACTAGCAATGCCCTAAATATTAGGCTTGAACAGCTAACGCAAGTATTGGGTGTTACCACAACCTATTCCGATACCAGTGATTGGCGGCCTATGACGGCAACGGCATTTATATCGGATAATATATTAAAATTATCCCTAGCATCTGCGCTCGTCATTGACTTAACACCAATTATAGAAACGATAGTAGAGCTTATTTTGGATGCAATCTTGCAAGCGGTTCTCCCCGGTTTGGGAGGGGTGGTTAGCGGCCTTATATCCGACTTAGTTGCGCAAATTGCCGCACCCTTTATTTCAGAGCTTTTGGGCGACCTAACGGGATACGGCAACCCCTTGCGGCTTGGGCAAATTATTGACGATGTGATGGACGGCGGTATAGAGGTATACCGTGTGTTCCTCCCTGAAATGCTTGCCGATGACGACGATGACGAGGACCCCTTCGCATACGGCAGTCTGTACGGCAGAATTACCGATGACGATGGCAACGGCATTCCCAATGCCATAGTTTACCTGGACGGCAATGTGAGATACAACACAAGGACCGATAAGGACGGCTACTATACCTTTGTGAATGTTAAGGCAAATACCTATCAATTTTCGATAAAGGCGGACGGCTATAATGACAAACCGCTAGCGGGCGACCCCAAAATTAATATTACCGTAAGGTCTTACATCACCCACCCCGCCCAAAGATACGACGAAGTCTTGTATGACTATCAAATCGAGGTATTCAATAATATTACCATTGAAGGTACAATTACCAACGAGGACGGACAGCCTAGCGGAAACACACGGATATATCTGGACGATACACAGTTTGCCACCACCGATGCAACAGGGTGGTACAGCTATACTTTTGAGCAGATAACAGGCAGAAGTCATACACTTACCACAAATACAGGTTTGAGCAAGAGCATCACGATTACCCGTCATAATGAGGTGGTAAACGGCAGTATGGAGGGCAAGCGTCCCACCACAGGCACAATAACAGGCACGCTTGTTGTTCTTGAGGATGTTGATTTAATAAAAGGCAATAACTTAACACAAATAACCGGCTCATTGCGTGCGGCAACTCACGAGGACGATATAACTGAGTGGAATCTCTATACCAATTCACTTGACCCAAGCATATTGAGCTTGTCCAATGAAAATATTACCCGCTACACCGAGGTTGTCAACAATGTGCGCTTTGCTATTTATAATGACATTGGCACAACAGAGTACGCTACTTACCGTGACGAACTTGGTTTCAGAGGGTATGCACTAGAGCAAAACGGCAATGTCTATCACGCACTAAACACCTCAAAAAGCGTGATTGTAGAAACAAGACACTTCCCGTCGGTAGATACGCTTGTTGTAGCTATCAAAAAAGCAGAAAATATTGCAGTAAACAGCGATTTGGAAATCTGGTTAGAAAGGGCTGGACGCACAGTTCGTGAGAGCGACTCCCACAACGGTGTGAGTATTAACGCACGCTTGTCTGATGAAACATACTATGACAATGACGACGATGAAGACCGTGCGCTTGCAGTAATCACCCCCAGAAATTACCTAAAAAATGCCAACGAGCAAGGACAAAGCAATATAAATGCAACGGGTTACTTTGAGATAAGAGATTTAGCTTTTAGCCAAAATTATATACTAAAAATTCGCTCGGAAAAATATCTGTATCAAAACATTTCCGTCCCCGTGATGCAGTCCAATGCGGCGATTGCCAGAGTTGGTACAATCATCCTTATTGCTCGGCCCGAACATTGGTCTGGTCAAGAGGAGGCGGCAGCAAGTATGATACAATCCTTGCGGATAAGGCTTGGCGCAGATATCCTTGATGCCAATGGCAGCGGCACAACGACCGACCCCACCAACCCCGGCTACGCAAATGACGGCTTACCCCAAACCTTGTATAGTTGGGCAACCGACCTAGGCGAAGGTGTAATGAACGACATTCTTGGCGCAATCCCCTATGTGGGCGGATTCTTGGGCGGTTTGCTAGGCGGCGGCAACGACCCATATATTGACGAAAAGGGTAAGCCGATATTTATGCCGGAAACCAATTATATTGACGGCTACGAGGGCGGCGCTTATGACAGAAGTAACAACATCTCCTATGTGGAGGTTTGGCTAAACTCCGATGTCATTACCGGACTGTTTGACTCCCTAAATGGATTCCTTATGCCAATGATAGGGTTGTCGGCAATCACCGAAGACCAAAGATATTCAATAGCCGACCTTGCTGTGCCTCCTGCAGGAGCATCGGATACCGACATATTCCAATATATTGGTACATTTGACGAATCGAGAGACGAGCAAGTATTTAATTATGTTTACAGCAACAAGAGCCAATATTTAAGGGCTATCAAGGGCGCTTCGGCAAAACTCCCCGCCGGACTTATCAGCTATTTAATTAATGATGCGATAAGAGAAGTCGAGTTCTTGCAAAATGAATATGTAAGAATGGTTATCCAATATGCCGCAGGTGCGCTTATAGACGAGCAACTCGACCAAGTCACCAGATTAATCTCGCATATTATGCCGTTTACCTATCCTTATTCAATGGCATACGAAAAAGATTTGCCAAACAGCCCCTTGCAGCAAACAGCAGTTACCTCTACAAAGGATGCTAACCTAACTACAAATGTGCAGGAGTTGATGGAAAACGACGGCATTCTTGTTAACGGTGTGCGCACGGTGACCAACCTATATGCAACCACCCCCCAAACGGACGACAACGGACATCTCCTAAATGGTTATATGAGGGAAACTGACTTCTTTGATATGGCGGCTTACCTCAAGTTGTTCTTCAATGCCAATTCGGATACGATTGTAGACCGCATAGTCCTCTTTATAAACGGCGCAAGCTATGCCGCATCCAACACGCAGGGCATTATTGCCGGCAACGGTACGGACTGGAAACCAAACGGAACGGCGCTTCGTGCAGATACCATTAGGTATGATGAAGAAACGGGGCTGCCCCACCCAGACGACCTTGAAATGGCGCAAGTCATTGAAAATTGGATAAGAAAAAATATTGTAAACTCCTATGTTGTCGTTAGCGATTATAGCTATACAACAGACGAGTTTGGAGTAACCAAAAAGACGCTAATCGGCAAGACCTATGTGCGTGATGTTCACGGGCATTTTGACTTGGACGATTGGGAGTACGGCTACAACACCCTCGCAGGCGACCCCGACAAGCAGACAGCAGCGGGAATACTTTCCGCTAAGGACGACCACTATCACGAGATAGATATCAATAACACGGGTATAAGACTGCGTGTTGTGCGCTCCCTTGCCTCGGGCAACAAGTTCTTCTTTGCAACAGATACCGGCGACGGTCCAATACAAAGAACAACAATGGAGCCGCCGGAAAAAATAATATTCCACGACCCCTACAACACCAAAGACTTTACCGTTCATGGCGGCACTTGGGCGCTAGCGGGCAGTATGGGTGTAAGGCACAACCTTAACTCTGACGGCACTTATAGCGTCAACTCCATACTAGATATTCTGCCCAACAGAAACGAGGCGCTGTTCTATGACGGCAACTCCTCCGAGTCCACGGGCGTGCATATGTATTGGGATATGACCAGTGTAAACTTTGCGCCCACCGATAGCGATACAAAGAGCTATATTATCGGATACTGTGCAAATGCCGTGTACGGCAAGACCGCCAATGGTTTAATCACAAGGATTGAAACGATTGTCGAAGGCAAGATGATTGTTGACCCAACCAGCACCCTGCACCTCAACAAAGCAGGCGATGCAGTAGACACCCAGACCACAACCCCCGTTCTCAACCTAGACCCAATTGACCCCTTCGACTTCGACAGAGATGCCTATATAGCAAATCTGCCCGCCACCTTTGCATACGCTTACAAGATGCAGTATGTGGTAGACGGAGTGGCGCAACCCTTCTTTGTATACGGTGACGAAACCGACTATATCTATAAGCGCTATGTCTTTGACGACCTTGAGTGGGATATGTCTGAAACTGAATTGCATTACTCGGGCAAAACTGCTTATATTAAACTTTCCTATGGCACAAGCGAAAACTTGGGTGTAAATCAGCGTGAAAAAATTACCATACAAGTGCCGATAGAAGTTAAGAACCGTACAGTACAATCGGTAAGCGCTCCAGTAGAAAATAGCGTGGGCGGCATTATAAATGATAGGATTATATTCAATCCCTTAATGCACACTGGGCTAAAAGACACTATGCTTAGCGTAGATATGCTCACCCTGCATACTCCCGCTGGTGACGAGCTTAGGGAAGTTGTTGCCGTTGATGCCGAAGGGCTTAACGCTTATGACCCCAAGGCTATTGAACACCCCGAATATACCGTATCCTATTGGATAGAGGACGACTTTGGAGTAAGGCAAAAGAGAGATGTCACGGTAGAAATACTCTCCAGAAAAATTGAAACAAGCAGCCTTGACGAGTTTGGAGATAAGCTAGAAAACGGCGTGCGTATGCAGGAAATAGTTCCCTTCCAAAACAGCGGGCTGGGACTTCCCCAATCTATCACCGTAGTATATGCGGGTGTAGCGGGAGGCGTACCGCTATCCGAAACCCTATACGAAGGTCCGGACTACGAGTGGATTATCCCCTCAATGTCCTACAACCACAACAGCTCAGAGCCGTACAAGGTATACGATATCATTGCAAGAATCGGCACGGGCGACTATATGCAAGAAGTTATTGTAAAATACAAGGTAATGCAAAAGATACCCAAGACAGTAGTTGGAATCTTTGTACCTCCCTATGGCGATACATCAATAAGCAACTCTCAAATGGTAGTATTTAACAATGGCTCTGCCGACGAGGCTGCAGTAAGCACCGAAGTTCACTTTAGCCTAAACGAGCATACAACAGTAGACCCCTTTGAATGGGCGGAAAGCGAAAGTTACAACGGCGTGTCCTACAAACAGGATATACGGTTTATTGACCCGTCATTCAAGGGCAAGTTCTACTATACCGATGTGCTGTTGTCCGATGAGTACTTTGGCAAGGCGGTGGTAAAGAATGTGAGCATCACCGTGAGAATGAGCCAAATCATTAATATCAATCCGCCCCTAGGCGAAACAATAAAAATCAACCAATACTACTCCGATAGTGAAATTGATGCGCTCTTTAATATGAGCGGGCTTACCGCTGATATTTTCGGCACTAGCGTAAAGTCTAGCGATGACTTCTTTGAAATTATCGATTGGAACTATCAAGGAGAGGCGGGCTTGCCCGTAAACGGCAAGAATGCCTTTGTAGAAGTGCGTGTTGGCAACAAGGGTTACGACAACAATCCCGTTTGGATACAGGAAGTCTTGTTGGATATGAGCAGCTACCTTGAGGACCTCACGGTAGAAAGCTTGGTATCTGACATCGTAGTAATTGATGACCCGTATCAATACACACTCCCGACAACCGTCGAGGTAATCTACAAGAAGTCCGGCGTTACAGCTACCAATATCCTGCCCGCTGTGTACGACTTGGGCGAGTTAGCCGATGACTTCTACAAATATCCCTCTATAATTGGCACGGTGGCGATAGGACACGAAAATGCTCAAGAAGTGTTTGAGGTTGAGTTTATCAATAAAGACCCCCGTGCAGTAGCATCTATAACCTATTATAATGATGCCGCAGGCACAGAGGTCTTTGAAGTGGGCGAGGCAGTAACATTCTTTGCCTTTGACCAAATCAACCTGCCGCAATATGCAAAAGTAGAGTTTGCAGGAAACGAGCCGCCCGAGGCTAAGATGTTCAATGTTTATTGGTACAGCATAGACGAGTACGGCACAGAAGGCGGACTTGTCACTGCCGAGGCGTGGATAGGCGACCCCGTGTTTGGGTATATAAAGGATAAGCAAGACTTTAAGTTTACCGTGATAGGCGAAACAATCACAGGTTTCTACAACGAGGAAACGGACGAGTATATTGATGTTGAGGAATTTATTCCCGACTTTATCCTGCTCCATCCTTATGAGAGCATTACCGACCAAATAGGCGCCCGTGTGCCAACAACTCTTGTTGTTAGCACAGATAAGCGCCAAGGTGTAACAGTAGAGGTGCGCTACCCCGAAATTCCGCTATCCTATGACGGACAACACGAGCATCGCCTCAACTTTGAAATTGGTCTTACCAATAACTTTGGCAATGTCGGCAACATCCGTACGGGACAAACTGAAAACTTCAGCTACGAAATCCGTGAGTCATTTGCCACTCGCTTTATTGTTGATGACCGCCTTGCTACGGGTATCAGCCTTGAGGCAAACGGCGAAAACCTCACCCTTGAAGGTAGTATTTACGAGAGAATAGACTTTACCCAACTTGAAGAGCTGTATGTGCTGTTCCGCAACGGCGCTCGTGAGCCTATGACCGTTGTTTGGGAGGCAGAGGAGCTAGAAAAAATTAAGTATACTTTCCTTGGCGGCGCAGTTTATATTAACGCTACAATCGGCAAGGGCATTGAAGGGCTTGAGCAAAAGTTCCCTGTCCGTGTGTTTATCCGTCCTAGCAGGTTGGTAGATGTCGTTGCGCTGGAAGGCGATATCGACACCCCAATACTTGTTCTTGACAATGACGACCTTCAAAACCGCATTGCCGAGCTTAGGGTAGACCCGTTTGAAGGCTTTGTAGGACTTCCCGAGCGTGTGCTTGCCAAGTTTGAAAACGAGGACAAGATGGCAGAAGTCTATGTAAGTTGGTCTTACCAAAGAATAGTAGACACTATGACCCTTGAAGGTCAGCGCTTTGATATAGGCAACAACCTTGCCGCTATTGCTACAATATTCGACTATGTTGAGGAAGACGACGGCAACGGCGGTGTGGTACGCACAAGGACGGCGCTGCAATCTCTTGAAATCCCCGTAGAAACAATCACGAGGACGATTGAGGCAACCGAAGTCAGCCGCACAACAGACGGCGATGACTTTGAACAACTGCGCACCGAGTTTAGCATTAACCCCTATGCGGCACAGTACAGCGAAAACTTTGACAGTGAAGACTTTAGCTACTTTAGGCGGGTAAGGCTCACTGTTAAGGACGGTGAAGGCAGCAAAACATTGGTATTTGACCTTAATAAGGATAGTTACCTAATTAGAGATGCGCTAACGGGCAGAAATACCAATCTCCACAACCTGCACACAGGACGGAATGTAACGGTTGCCTTGTCCTATGGAAAGAGGGGCGGCTCGGTATCCAAAAACGCTTTTGTGTCACAAAACTTGTATGTAAACATACTTGATATGCGCTACGAAAGCGGGCTTAAAGACGCTTATTATATTGATGTCTATGGCGCAAAAGTAGACCCCGTAAATTACCCTGAGTACAGCCAAAAGGTGGAATACCAAGACGGCGAAGTACTGCTAAATACCGTATCCGACACCCCATATACCTTTGATGTTGTTTACAACGCAGAGGATATCAATACCAACTTCGACCGCTTTGACAATAAGACCGGTCCAATAGGTTACAATGCGGGTACGGGCAGACTGTACGCAATATTCGGCAACGATTATGCAGGATATCAAGAAGTAATCATTCCCATATACTATGAGGAAAGGACGATTACCTCTCTGTTCGACACAGAGGAAAACCCCTACTTTGATTACTTCACCACGACATCCGGCATAGAAAGACAGGGCTTTATCTTTGACCCGTTTGCCGAGTATAGCATCGAAAATAATTATCCGCAGTTATCCGATGTGATAAGGTTTAACACATCCGACGGCATAACTGCAAGCTTTGACAACAATAGTCAAGCAAGCAAGGTAAAGGTGGTTTGGGATGACAAAAATGTGAAAATCACATACAGAGGCAGCGAGGACGGCTATGTAAGAGCAACCGTTTCCGCCGCCGACGGCAGCGCTCCCCAAACAATACTCTACCGTGTAAAGATAATGAACAGGACGGTTGTAGACTACACCAATGTTCTCCTAACAGATGACTATGTGATAAAAGGCTATGACTTTAACAACACTCCCGACCTAGCGGCAGAAGTAGCCAAAAAGATATTCAAGCCCGCAGGCACGGTGTTTACTGTTTTCTTTGCCGAAGGTAAGGAGATTAACTTCCCGCTAGGCGGCACGGCTGAGTACTTTATGACAGAAGACGATGTATTGCTCACATCTGAGGAAACAGAGCTTTCCTTGAGCTTTGCCATAGATACCTCCCGCCCAATTAACTATAAAGGCAGAGATGCACGCTTCTTTGTGCGCATCCCCGGCTTTGGTATGGGTGCGGCAGGACAACAACTTGCAAGCTATGATGTAGCTTGTGAGGAGCAGTACATCTTAGATGTAGAGTTCTATAACGAAACTTTGGATACCTACCAAGACTACTTTACTTGGTTGCAGGCGGTTGAGCCTTATGCGCACTTGTTGCCCGAGAACGGCGGCGGAGGCGTGTCCCAAAATATGGGTGCTGTCCAAGCAGGCAATAATTTTGTGTTCGATATAGCCAATCCCTACTTCTTTATAAAGAGAAACGGCGTACCGCTGTCTGATAAAGTCAAGATTCATGTTGGCACGGCGGAGGGTGAAATCACGCATTATTATCCCAACCCAGATGTTCCTAGCGATATAGAAACATATTGGTCGTCAAGCCGCAACAACAGGGCGAATATCTACTATAATAGAGATATTATTAACTCCAGTTTCCAAATGGATTTGGATAACCAAAGCTTTAGAATGACATTTAATGTCACACCGTGGGTGCTGGAAAATGACTTGATGTTCTTTGAAAACTATGCTTATGGTATGTCGGAAATCATACTTCTGCCCGACCAAAGCAAAGTCAACTCCGGTGCGCCAATCTCCGTGAGAGGGTTAGCTAACCCCAACGACACATACGAAATAAACTTTGGCGGCGGCAAGATAGAAACCTTTGACCCAATTAACGGCGGCGGCAGTTATATCAGTAACTATAATAAGTGGAGCTTTGATGATGTCAACTTCTTCTCGCTAGACCCGCAATATGCAAAACTCACACTGGGTGGCAGAGGCGGACAAGAGATACAATGGCGGTTCTTCACATCAGAAAAACAGCTTGTCAATAACACAATCCCCGCAGTTTATACGCTAAGACGAGGAGAATCAGTAGACTTACCCACACAATTTAGACAGTTGTTCTCTGGTAGCACTTATGAAAACTCCAAGTCCTATGGCATACAATACGCCAATCTTTATAGCACAGAGGAAACTAGAGGTCACGGCTTTGGGCAAAATGGTTTAAGAATTACAGGTACTACCCTCACCCCGTCAAGAACTGTTACCGAGGGCAGCAGCTACCCAAGAGGCATAGACAATGCCGCCCCCGCATATATCGATTGGACGGCCGCTCCCGTAAGAGCGTACCCCTCCACATACGAGCAAGTGGGCGGTAGGATATACTTCGTATGTTATGACACTCCCAACTGGAACGACAGCGACGAGTATGGCTATATGAACAACCTTGCCACACACAACTCCTACCTGCACAACCCCGATGCAAGCTATGCATACGGCACAATAAGACCGGGTATGGATATGAACTGGCAGTATCCGGCAGACCTCTCAATAAGCGGCAGCGCCACAATGGGCGGCAACACCTATATGACGCCGATAAACAGCTACTCGCACAATGTGTCGTTTGGCGGCAAGCAAAGCGCAGTTCCTGTAATACAGGTAAACCAAAACACACTCTTTACCAACCTTAACCTCCCAATGGTCTCACTCACCTATTACAGGAGAGAAGTAGCCGAAGGTTGGGGCGGCTGGGGCAGCGGCAGAGTGGGCGTTACTGCCGACCAAATCTATACCATACCTTGGGAGAAAGCGCAAGTTTACTGGACAGCGCATCCCAGAATACAAGAATATTGGAACCACAATACCGACTTGTACGGCACAAGGATAAACAACAATAATGCGATACCCGATATCTACTTTATTAATACGGGTAAAGACCAGCAAGGCAATAGCCGAGAGGGCGGACGCTACACGCTTGTTGTGCCTATGAGATTTAACAATAGTCAGTTCGGACAGGCGGATGTAGTTTACAATATGGTTGTCGCCCTAGACATAGTAGACTTTATATTCTAAAGCTAGAGCAGGCAAAAAGCACACAAAGTGATGATAATGCGGGGGGATATCCTCCCGCATTATGCTCATAAAAAGAAATACTGCAAAAATCTCGGAGCGTAACTTTGCAAAAAACACACCACGCTCTAAAGATAGCGCATACAAGCAAAGCCTTATTTATTTTAAGGCAAATGTACAAACAATACAGGAGTTGCACTTGCAGCCCATTAGGAGTTAACCCAAATATCTCCATACCTTTAAAAAAGGAACAAATATTGACTTTAAGGCGTGCTTATAGTATGATATTAAGGTATATATGCGTAAAAAATGGTTGAAAAATAGCTTAATAGTTATGATATTTGCGCTTGCAGTTATGCTGCTTGCAATTTTGCCAACGCTTTTTACCACATCCGCCCAAGGGGAGGAGATTTTTGGCAAGTATACCTTCCATAGGGAACTAGAAATAAACGGAAAAAATGTTAGCTTTTTCGAAAGCGGCGACGAGTACTTTCGCTACTATCACGATGAGGAAGGCTATGTATTGGTAAAAAAGGATGGGGGCTTGTTCTATGCCGAAAATAATAACGGCCGCCCCGCTCCTACTAATGTTAGCGTCACCGCCCACGACTATCGCATAAATAACCTAGAAAAGATGGGCGGTTGGGATGTGGACTTTGCCGAGCATCCCGACTTATTAACTTCCTACGAAACCCCCGGCGCAGAGGTGGTGGAAAAAGCGCCGCTCTATGCGGCAGCCTCATCCGAAAAGCAGATTGTAAACTTAGTTATATACATAATTTTTAACGACGACAGCGAGGCAACAAGGGCAAACTTGGGGGCGCATCCTGCAAACTCTGCGTTGAGCGGTACGGGCAACTCGCTTAGCGACTATTTTTACACAATGTCCAACGGCGAGCTTATAGTAAGCAGCATCACCCCCAAAGAAACGGGAACACCGTCCTTAACATATGTGTACAGAGATAACCAAAACAGAAGTCACTACAACATAAATACCCCTATATCCGAGCGTGGCAAGCGTGAGGCAATACTATTAACCAATGCGATAAACGATGTAAAAAATAAATTCAGCGACCTCTCCTCCTATAATTTGGATATAGACGCCGACGGATTTATAGATGCGCTAACCTTTATTGTTAGCGGCGCAAAGTCCTCCGATTGGGGCAGCCTTTTGTGGCCGCATAAGTGGAATTTAGACTCTATAAACACTTCCTACAACAACGGGGCAAGAGCGGATATTGGCGGCAAAAAAGCGGGAGATTATTCCTTTAATTTTGTTAACGAACTTGATGTTGGCACTCTTTGCCACGAGTTTCACCATATATTGGGCGCACCCGACTTGTATCATTACGAAAGAACAAACGATTATCCCAACCGTGACCGCTACGGCTATGCCCCCGTTGCCGAGTGGGACTTGATGCAAACGCAACATTCCATTCCGCAATATTCCCTTACATATATGCGGGATAAATATATTGGCGGTATTGGGGAAAACCAGATTGTTACGATTAGCGAAAACGGCATATATGGCTTGCAGCCTGTTAGCCTTTCGGGAGCGGGGGATGTGCTTGCATACCGCACACCTAGCGTGACGGTGGGTGGCAAAGACGAATATTTTATGTTTGAATACAGAAATCCCAATGCCGCTCTCACCTACGACAGTATGTTAAAGGGAGCGGGCGGTTTGATTATCTACCGTATTCGTGAGGATAGCGGTTTGGACGGCAATGTGGATGCACTCTACAAGGATGCCAATCGCCCCGACCAAGTATTTGTATTTCGCCCGATTATAAAAGACGAAAATTCTACTTCTACCCGCAGGGAGAACAGTCGCTATAACCTGGAGTATGCCGCTCTCTCTCCCGATAACGAATATTTTTCCGAGGTAGGGCTAATCTCCACAAGCGCAAAGTATCACGACAGCGCACTATATTATTCCAATGGGAACAATAGCGGGTTTGTCGTTGAGGCACTCTCTGTTAACAACACGGGCATAGAATTTAAGGTGCGCCTAAATGCGGAGGAAAATATAGACGAAAACTATTTTGACAGCCGTGCATCTATTTCCTCTGCCCAAATGGTAAACGGTGGATATTCGGGGGTTAGCGTCAACATCAATATGGGCGAGATAGAGCTTGCCTATATTAAAGATATCCGTGTGATATTAAAGAGCGCACAAGGGGCATCTCTTGCAGAAAACACGCTAAACTTGCAAAAGTTCCGCCAAGCTTACGGCGGGGGCGAGCGAAGTTTTGAGTCACCGTTTGTTGTTAGCAGCAAGGGTGGCTTGACGGGCGGGGTGTTTGCAGAGGGCGCTTTTAACATTGAACCCGTGCCGTCCAAGGCAGAATTATGGATAACAGATGCCGCTGGGCGGGAAAAACTAATTGTGGAAGGAAGGGCGATAAATAACAATAATCTATCGTGGAACACAATAAAGAACACCAAGGAACAGCCCTTTAGCCCGAGTATTGCGGCGGCGGCTGGGCTTAGCGTAGGCGTAAAGTATGACGGCAGAGTATTTGCAAGCGGCACTAGGGAGTCGGACTTTGCGGGTATAACCAACATCACCGCCGTTGCAACAGGTGCGGCGCACTCATTGCTTTTGGATAGGTCAAAGACAGTTATCTTTGCTGGGCAAAGCTACCACGGCGAAGGCGCAGTTACCGAGTGGGAAAATATACGGGCGATTGCGGCGGGTTACTATACCTCCTATGGTATAAAGATAGATAACACAGTTGTAGCCGCAGGACTAAACAACAAGGGGCAGCTTGATGTTTCCCATTGGGAGAACATAGCGGCAATTTCGGCGGGGGACGGGTTTGCGGTTGCCCTCACCACTTCGGGCGAATTGCTTGGTGCGGGTGACGCTAGCGGTGACAGACGGGATATTGAGAGCTGGACAAATATTTTAGCCATAAGTGCAGGCAATAACTTTACTGTTGGGCTAAGGGATAACGGCACTATTGTTGTGGCGGGCAACCTATACGGCAAGGAGAACACCAAGCTTTGGACGGATATAGTCAAGATTTCGGCGGGAGTTAATGTATTGTTTGCCTTGCGCTCAGACGGCACTGTGCTTAGCGTGGGCGACAACAGTCAAGGGCAATGCGAAACAGATAACTTGCTGGATATAGTAGATATTGCGGCGGGCGAATATCACGGCGCATTCCTCAGGGCAGACGGAGTGGTAGAATACACGGGCGGCGACGACTACACGATTGCCAATCTGATTAACGACAACTATATTGCGGCGACAGGGTTAACGCTGACATTGCCGCAAACAGAGATATATTCGGGGCTTACAATGATGGCATCATACCTAATTAGCCCGATAAACGCAACATACCAAAGGGTGGTATACACTTCAAGCGATGCTTCGGTAGCCGAAGTAAACTTATATGGCAAGGTTACCGCCGTGGGTGTGGGGGATGCTGTGATTACCGCACGGATAAACGGAACAAGCATCACCCAAACCAAGGCAATCAGCGTGCGGGAAAACATTCCGCCAGAGGCAATAGCGTTTGCAGATATTATCAAGAGCATTAAGTTGGGAGAGAGCGCAAGCCTAATCCTTATTGAAACACCCATTGGTGCGGCAGTGATGTATGAGCATATTGAATACTTGTCTAGCGACCCCTCTATTGTAAGCATATCCGCTATGGGCGGGGTGCTGGGAGAGGGGCTTGGCGAGGCAACAATTACCGCAACATATAATTATCAAGGGCATCTCTTGCAAGCTATATGCACTGTGCGGGTGGTGCTAGATATCACGGGGATAGAAATTACCGCCCAGCCGCAAAGCAACTACCTTTATGGAGATGCGTTTGATGTGTCGGGCGGAAAGCTAAAGGTTAGTTTCCCCAGCGGCGAGGAGGAGGAAATAAGTATTGCCTCCGATATGATATCCAACTACAATCCTTTTGAATTGGGAACACAAATTATCACCGTTACCTATATGGATAAGACGGTAGAATTTAGTGTATTTGTAAGTGACTATGTGGTATCGGCTAAGTTTAGCACATTGCCCAAAACTAAATACGCATACGGCGATGCGCTAAGCGTGGCGGGCGGAGTAATTTGGCTTACCAAAGCAACGGGCGACACAGTAAATAAACCGCTGCTTTTATCCGAAGTAAGCGGGTTTTCCTCTCATAATGTGGGTGAATATGCGCTTGCTGTAAACTTTTCTGTGGACGGCAGAAACTTTAGTTTGTCGTATAACATCACGGTTTTTGACACGGTAAACCGTATAGAGAGCCGTCTTGTAAAAAAGATATATAACTTTATGGAGGAGCTGTCCCCAACCGAGCGGGTGGCGCTAATTATGAATACAGGTGCAGAGCGCACCATACATTTGCACGAACTCACCGTAGAGGGATACCAAAGTAATATTACAGGCGCCCATAGTGTAAGATTTTATTATACCGACCCTATCACCAATATAACTCACAATGCTACCGATTTAATTCAAGTAACAACGGACGGCGGAAAATTTGATATTTTTGGCGCAGAAGAGGATGGTATTTATTGGTACGAACACGGCGTTGTTGACTTCCCGTTTGAAATTGTCTTTACCATAGGTGAGAGCGCCATTGTTGTCGGCACGGACGAGGGTCAAGGCATTTGGTTTGGGGTGGGCGGCTTTAATCCCGAGCGATTGGGGGCGGGAATTGCCACGGTGACAGTCTTTGTCAAAAGCAATGCCGACGGAGAGGGCTATCGAGTGATATACGAGCCGCCCGCATTAAGTACTTTTGGGGCAACAAGAATTATTGGTGAGCCGGAGTTTATTGGCAAGAAGGACTTTTATGTTTATGGCGAAGAGCCTGTAATTGGGCTAAAACTTACCCTTGAGGGCGGCGCTACCCAAACCTATTATCCAGAGTCGTTTGCCGTGTCTTATGATTCGGAGCTTGTTGATGCGTGGCAAGATTATAAAATAAAGTATACAAATAAGTGGTTTATCACCCAAATATATATTAAAGATGTGGTGCTTGGTCTGTTTGCCGAGGATATCACCGTGCTGTTTGGGAGCGAGCCGCAAATAAACATTTTTGCCAATATGGCAAAGGGCGGGGAAAGGTTGTTAGAGGAAGAGGGTATCACCTTCCAAAATCTAAACACAAGGGTGTTGGGAGAGCGTACGGTAATCGCTACTTATTCTGGGGAGTTTGGTGCGTTTTCAACCAACTTTAAGATGACGGTACAGGATGCTCCAAAAACTATTGTGGAAAAGGAGCGCATAAGGATAGCCTATAAATACGGCGAGCAGTTTGACACTCAGTCGCTCTATACCGTGACAATGCTGTCTGGCGCTGTTAAGGAGGTTGCCTACAATACTTTGGAGTTTAGAGTGTATCCTGCATTCGACCCAACCAAAATTGGGGCGCAAACTATCACGGTTGAGTTTTTACCAACGGGCAGAAAGTTTAGCCACGCTGTCACGGTACAAAACTATTTTACACACTTGGAGGTGGACAATCTGTCAAGGAGTATTTATACTTATGGTGAGAATATAGACTTGATAGTGCGTGCAGTATATGCCGACGGCAGCAAGACGGGGGTATCGCCTAACGACTATACCACCAACTATAACAGTAGTAGGCTAGGGCAGCAGACGGTAACTATAAGTTACAAAACGGGCGGGGAAACAATTACAGGCACTTACACGGTGACGGTAGCGGACAAGGTAACACAGCTTGAACTGCTTGGCGCTCCTGCCATTAAGGAATATAAATACGGCGAACCTGCAAACT
>JBAZCO010000003.1:0-38167 GCA_041654915.1 Clostridia bacterium
TGGTGCAAATAGGTATGACAACGGTAACCCTAGACCGTGGCTTTGATTGGCTTGTAGTAGCGGCGGCAACAGGCGTAGTGATGTTTGCCGTAGCGGCAAGGCTTGCAGTAAAGCCCTCAAAGATGAGTTACTATTTCGAGGCAGGACGATTAGAGGACTAAACCCCAGCTCAACTAAACTTTAATTTAGTATCAACAATCAAAACACTACTCTCCGCTAGAACAAAAGCGGAGAGTATTTTTTTTTAACAACTACTTTTATTTCCCCAACTTAAACCCTTATTATAAAATATATAAGGAAATACTGCTGTAATTGAATATTGACATTTTGCATCTTCTCCTTATATAATATCGATGTATAAAAAACATCACAGGAGGGCATTTTATGAGGTTTATGTTAGGTTATAAAAACTTTTGGGATAAATACAGACGGATTATATTATTAATTTATGCCGCTTTATCTTTATCACTCTTTTTTATCCCATACACTTTTGCCAAGGTACAAAGCGAGTTTATAAGTTCCTCTTTTTATAGTTTTTTTGTTAGTTCAATCCGTTTCCTAACTCAACACGAGTGGAACGCAATAAATAAATGGTATTTTTCTGTGTTTGCTATTTTAAATACTTTATCAATTATTATTGCGTGTGCGGGTTGTTTAATAACGGCGCTTTCCAAAAAATATAGTCCGTGGAAAGTTATGTTCTTTTTGCTTCCTATGCTTGCTGTGCAAATATATAATGTAATAAAAACAAACAGTATGCTATATAACGATATTAAATATACCTTTCACATAGGCTTTTACCTCTTGCTATTAATGATAATTTTGCCTATCCTCTACCTAATATCCACCAAGCTAAACTATGATAATCTATTGCCACCCAAACCCCGCAAGCCGACTAAGGCGGAAAGGATAGCACAGCTTGAGGCAGAAGTGGATAGACTTAAAACTTGAAGTTTAACCGCTCCTATCTTATCTCCATTAAGTCTTTTGTAAAAGTATTGACTTTTTTGATTGATTAAAGTATAATAATAATGAACCAAACAAGCAAGCTTCGGGCGTCTGAATCAGGGTATTTTCCAGAGTTCACTTGTTTGGTCTTTTATATGCTGATGTAATTATTATTTGTTTTTCTTTTCCGCCCTTTCCAATTCTCGTTGTTCAAATGTTTTACAACCTTACAAGTTATTTTTTGAAAAAATTGATAAACTTATTGTATTCCCATTTTATATATAGTATAATATTGTTTGTATCTAAATTAGCAAAATGGGCAAGGTATGCCTTTTTGCCTCAAGATACTGCGTTTCCTGCATTTTAAGGAAAAAAGAAAAAGAGAGAGGAGCAAGAATGAAAAAGAGAATGAGTTCTAAAAAAATTATCGTCCTACTTGTTTGTGTTGCCGTACTCATTGGCGCAATGGCGGCAACAGGCTGCTTGGCAAACGATTTGTTTGTAGACGCAGAAAGTGCCCAAACATTTGAGGTCAATGACGAGATTAACATCGCTCACATCACCGACGGACATTATTATCCGCTAAACTACGGATATAACGGCACAGAGGAAGATACTGACTTTAACGCAAAACTAATGAGCGGTACTAAGCTGTTCTTAGAAAGCAGTATGATGAATCTCCAAATGCTAAAGCAAATCGAGGCGGAAAGCCCCGACTACCTTTTGGTTACGGGAGATATCACCCTTGACGGCGAAATTCAAGGACATATAGAATATGCCAACCTGTTAAGACAACTGCAAAACACTATTCGTGCAAGCGGCAACGAGGAATTCCAAGTTTTTGTTTCTTTTGGCAACCACGATATGTACAACCCAAATGTATATCATTACAGAGATGGCGGAGCAGAAACTCCCCTTTCCCGTTTGTCTACCCGCTACGATATGACCAAAATTTACTCCTCTCTGGGCTATCCCGACTTGGACGACAGCGAGATAGAGGAATATTATGACACCCTTACAACAGATGTGTTTTTTGATAACCTTCCCTACGACGGCAACTACATAAACAGCTCAACTGCCGAGGGGATAAATATTGAGTATCAATATGCAGACAAACCGCTAAACGCAAACAACGATTACGATAACGGCGATATCACTTATGTTGCTTTTACCGATGACGGATATGTATTCATTTCCGTTGATGAGGAAGCTGGCAGCCACGAGTCGGGATACCAAACGGGCGGAAACCTGTACAATAATACAAAAGAATATTTGAGAACACTCAAGTCTGAGGGCAAGTTTGACGACAAAAAGAATATATTTGGACTGCTCCACCACAACATCGCTCCCCACTTCCCTATGGAGGAAACTTTACTAAAAGATTTTACCATATATGCATGGCTAGAGGTTGCAGACTTTTTGGCGGATGAAATTGGAGTAAAATATGCCTTTACCGGACATATGCACGCTAACGATATTGCCACACGCATATCCTTTGGCGGCAATCCCATACACGATATGGAAACAGCGTCCGTAACAGGGTACAAGGGCGGCGCAAGGTTTGCAAAAATTCAAGCCGGCACAATCAATGGCGACTATGCGGAAAACCTTTATACACGGATAGAGCTATTGGGCGATACAGACTTCACCCCGCTATATAACGGCTATCTAAATGATGATTATTTGAATTTCTTTAACCTTAATAAATATATCGAGAAGAGGGGCGACGCATATTTTTGCATAAACGCAAGTGACTATGCGGCAGATAAACTCTTCCGCAATGTTGTAAAAAATCTTTTCAACACTTATTTACAACCTTCATTTATCAACGGTCTTGGCGACTTTATTGTAGAAATGCTTGGTGACAGCGACGACCCCATTATGACTATGGTTAGTGGTTTTGCTGGTCCGTTAATTAAGAGTATAATAATACATTATGATGAAGTAGTGCTAGCTGGCTACGAATACAAAGGCAGCAACCCCGCATATATGACGGACGAAAGAGGCGCAAAATTGTGCGGCTATATAGAAGATATGGTTTACTCTGTATTGGATATGGAAGTCAACCAAAACGGAGACAAACTCTTTGATGTTGTAATAGGCGGCTATCTTGCCCATGTTGGCGGATTGGATACCTCGCTAGCCGATGCCGACCCAAATATTTTGGAGGCGCTAGAAAACTTTAAAAACGGCTCTATTATACAAGATTTTGTTGACCTTATATTAAATGAAGAAGTTGGACTGCTTAGGATAGTAAAAGGTCTTTTACTTCCTATCGACTTAACTAAAGGAATGCAAAAGAACCAAATTCCCGGCTTGAATATTTTATTAAAAGCGATAGGTCCAGAAAATGCCGATGCAACATCCTTTAAGGTAGATGAATACCTTGTTTCTATTGAAGAAAAACTTGGGATAGATATCGGACTTAGCTTGGGCGACCAAACTTTAAGCGAATATCTAGACGAACTGCTTGGCACTTATCTCCCCCAAAGTTTTATTATGGGCTTTGGCGAAATAGGCTATGACATTCTCTCTCAATTTTACATAGATGAAACAGCCGCTTACGAAACAAGCTTTGATGATTTTGTGCTATACAAGCATAATACAACCCTTCCTGTTACCAACCTTTCTACGGCAGCGCCCGAGGCGCCAAGCATAGAAAACGGCAAACTTCCAAGTATGCTTACCGTAACCTTTGGGGCAGACCCCAAAACCGAAAAGAACTTTGTTTGGTTTACCGATAGGCGGGTAGAGGGTACTCAAATTCAATATAGCGAGGGCGCATTTGATGCCAATACCGCTACGACCGTCACTGGTGATTTTGAAGTATACGCAACAACTACTGCAAGCATAGACTTAATTATTTATTTTCAACTTATGTACAGGCAAGTTGGCAGACATACTGTGGAAATAAGCGGGCTTAAACCGGGTACAACTTATAGTTATAGGGTAGGCAGCGCCGCCGATAATTATTGGAGTGATGTATACACGCTTACCACCGCCCCCGCAGATAATGCCTCTCCTTTTGAACTCTTGCTTATTACCGATATACAAGGTTCTGTGCGCCGCCCTTACGAGGCAGTGCAGGAGATGCTAGCCAATATGGGCGAAGTATTCCCCAACGGATATGACTTTGTGATAAACACCGGTGATATCGTAGATAACAGCCGCAGCCTGGCGCAATGGGAGTATCTCTTGAACTTCCCCGCCGAGTATTGGCGCAACACTACACAAGTGATATCCATAGGCAACCACGAGGCTTATGCGTTTGAGAGAGATGAGTTGGATGAGATAGATGAACTTATGCTCACCGAACCAAACTTAATACAAGAGCCTTATAATTATTTCCTAAAACATTACAATTTTAGCTATCCCGAGCAGGATGACTTGCGAGGAGCATACTATAGTTTTGATTACAGCGGAGTGCACTTTACCGTGCTTGACACCAACAGCACTGGAGCGAATGGGCTAGTTGATTCACAAATAGAGTGGCTGATAAATGACCTAGAGTCCACAGACAAACTCAAGGTTGTGCTTATGCACCGTGGAATATACACCGCAGGCATACACTCAACCGACGGCAATATTGAAAGAACACGCAAACAGCTCACCCCTATATTTGCCGATTACGGCGTATCGGTGGTGTTCCAAGGTCACGACCATGTGTATAGCGAAAGCTATTACCTAGACCGTGACGGCAAGCCTGTTAACTTAGAGCCGGGTACAAGCAAGATTAGAGGCGATGGCGTGCTGCATATTACCCTTGGCTGCTTTGGCGATAAATATTACGGCTATACGCCAAATGAGGATGTGCCAATCGAGTTTGGTAAAATCATACACAATCCCGCTCTTGCAAACCCCACCTTTGGCAAACTTGTGTTTGACGGAACAGACCTTTACTATTATGGCTATGATTACAATTTGGAAACGGGTGAAATTAGAGTGCTCCGTGATATCAAAGATGACGAGCCTAAAAATATAAGCGAAGAAGGACTGCTTTGGTGGCATTGGGTACTTATAGCGATAGGCGGGGCGGCTGTTCTTGTTGGCGGCGCATTTGCAGCACTCCATATTACTAAATGCAAAAAGTGCTGTGCAAAAAAAAGACAAGCGAGTGACGATGAAGTAGTAACCGATGACGCAAACACATTTGACAGCGAAGTAGCCGATATGGGTGATGAGTCGGGTGTGGATGAGGATGCATAAAACTTAAACTTCATACAACATTCCCCCCACTTAAATTAACGATTAACCGCCCCCGCAACACAAACGGGGGCGGTTTTTTACTGTAATTCAAATTAATTTTTCAAGAAAAAAATACCACACAAATAAATCATAAAAAACAGAACAACCGCTTAAATTCTCAAGCCCTAAAACCCTGCTTTAGAAGAGCGAATCACTTAAAAAATTTTGTTGTGAAAACCATTATTATTTATGTTATACTATATTAGGTCTTTAATAACAACTTTAAGTTAAAGATAGCAGGGTTATAGGTGAATATATGAACATTAAAAAATTGCTTATGTGGTCTGTCCCTCGAGCCGAAAAAGATATTGGCGAATATAGTAAGCGAGAGCGCAACTACTTTATTACAGGTATGCTTGGGCAGAACATTATTTACGGTCTTGTAGGCTCATACCTTAGTGTGTTTTATACCGATGTCATCCATGTACATACGATAGCGCTAATCTTTATCACCGTAATCACTAGGGTTTGGGATGCGATTAACGATATCCTTATGGGTACTATCGTCGATAGAACTCACAGCCGTTGGGGCAAGTGCCGTCCCTACCTTAAATATGCACCTATCGCAATGGGTATATTAACCATTCTGCTATTTATGCCTATCGCAAACTTTCCAACCGCACTAAAAATTATCTATGTGGTTATCAGTTGGTTAATTTGGGAAACACTCTACACTCTATGCGATATCCCGCTGTGGGGAATGACTTCACTAATCACCCCCGAGGAAGAAAAACGAGCAAAACTCATATCGGCAGCAAGGATTGTAGGCAGCTTTTCCGCCGTTGTGGTGCTTGCGTTTGAGCCTATCGTAAATGTCTTTGCACAGCTTGAAGTCGGTTGGTTTACACACAGCGGCAAACCCGGCTTTACCGGTTTTTATTCTGCTCAGCAAG
Organism: Clostridia bacterium; assembly: GCA_041654915.1. GTDB lineage: Bacteria > Bacillota > Clostridia > Christensenellales > DTU072 > JBAZCO01. The sequence goes on from JBAZCO010000003.1 coordinate 6,087, forward strand.
GCTATCTCTTTGCAATAGTAATAATTGTTATAGTATCCACATTTTTATTTAAGCTTGTCTTTCCCAATGTGCGGGAGCGTGTCACCCAAGCGGCAGAAAAAAAGGATACGGGCTTTAAAGAAAATATTAAAATTATGGCGGCAAATAAACCATTCCTGCGTGTTTTGGCGTCTTTGGTATTGGGAGCAGCAAAAGGTATGGTGCTTTCGGCAGGACTGTATTTTTGCAAGTGGGTGCTGTCTGACGGCGGCGACTTCTTTATTTGGCTGCTCATTCTTGGCGGCGCATTTATGGGCGGCACGCTAATATCAATGAGTACTTGCACGGCAATTGCCAAAAAATTTGGCAAAAAGCGTGTGCTTATTTGGAGTTGTTATTTAACAGTGATTCCCTATATTGCGGCATTCTTGTTCTTCTTTATTAACGGATACGCTGTGGTTTGGCCCGCCGCAATATTTATGGCTTTTGCAGGATTTTTCACGGGCTTTTCCAATGTATACCCAACCACAATGATTGCCGACACCATAGATTATATGGAACACAAAACAGGCAAGCGCCTAGACGGTGTGTTCTTTAGCGGTCTTAATTTTTCGGCAAAACTATCGGCGGCAATTCTAATGGGAATTAATTTCCTTGTATTAAGCATAGTAAATTACACCCCAAAAATAGAAAATCTAAGCAAAATGATAGAATCTGGACAAACTATTAACTTCACCCAAGATTACCCCGATATTACTTTGGCGCTCCTCATACTCATCACCCTTATCCCAGCGCTTAGCTGTATGCTGCAAGCGCTCCCCTTGCATAGATATACCCTAACAGAGAATGTGCTGGAAAAAATTATTGACGACCTCAATGTAAGACGGGAGGAGGCAAAGGAAAGAGATAAATAGAGTTTGAATAAAATCATAGCGATTTTTTCTTGACAACCTATATAATAATTTAGTATCATAATAAAAGAGTTAGACGCAACTAACTTTTTTATTATGCAAGAGTTAGTCATATCTAACTAAAATACTATAACTCATTATAAAGGAGAAAAATATAATGAAAAAAACTACTATTGCAATAGTGATTGCGATAAGCTTGATTACGGCGGTCTTGCTTATCGCATGCGGCAACAACCCCGAGGGCGACAGAGTGTATGAACTTTCGTCCGTAGAGGAAAACGAATACGATTATACTAAGGATAGCTTTAGGCAGTTTAATATCAATTTGTTTGAGGATGCAAGTTACAGGGTAGATTTTCAAGCAAAGGGTATGCCGGTGGTGGCACGGGAAAACGGTATATATACGATAACCGACGGAGTATTATCCTTAGAGAGGGCGGAAGATAGCAGTGAACTAATTGCAGGGATTGTTAGCTATGATGCAAAGACGGGAGAAATAGTAGCTTTATGCAAGAACAGGGCGGACGGCAAAACATTTACCGCTACCTTTACCCAAACTGATGCTACCGCTAGCAAAATAGAGGACGAAGGGACAAAGGAGGATACCAATCCTAGCGCAGGATTTGAAACATTTATAGAAGGCACATACACCATTGTTGGAGTAAACGAAAATGACAGCGATTACACGCTAAATTCATTTTTAGTGTTCACGGTGACATTTGAGAACGGCAACTATACTGTTACATTCAAGGCAAATGGTGCGCCATTGCAGTTTAGCGAAACAGGCACATATACAATTACAGACGGCAAAATGACACTCAACCGTGAAAGTCCGCTTGCCTTTTTGGCATCGGCGGTGTCCTATGACAGCGAAAACCAACAACTGACTTTGCAGGGTAAAGGTATGGGCGAAGGCGCAAACTACACGGCAATTTTTGAATTGCAAGATGACGGCGATGCAGGTTTTGCGGCTTTTGTAGAGGGTACATATGAGGTTGTTGATGTAGAGGAGAATGCGCACGATTATACAGCCGAAACATTTACAGTATTCACAGTGGCATTTGAGGAGGGCAATTACACAGTTGCCTTTAGACCAGCGGGAGCACCAATGCAGTTTAGCGAAACAGGTACATACACGATTGCAAACGGCGAAATGACTTTCACCCGTGAGAGTGAGCGCAGCTTTTTGGCATCCATATTGTCTTACGACAGCGAGCTAAAGCAAATCACCATAGAATGTAAAGTTATGGGCGCAGGAGAAAACTACACAGCAATTTTTGAATTGCAAGAGTAAACAAAAAAGCTCTTTTAATATAGATTAAATAAAATACCATATTAACTACAAATTAAGCGGGGCAACATCTTGTTCCCCCGCTTTTTATATTATACTTTTTGGAAAGCCTTTGCGTATTTTAAGGGCAAAACCCACAATTTTTTATCAAGCTATTTACATCTGTTTGTTAATATGTTATCTTGAACCTAAGCATCTAGCGGGAGGGAGATAATGTTTTCAATTTTACACAAAAAACCCGTAGCACGGTGGTACGATATCTATATAGACGACAAACTCATAACCAAAAAATCGCAAATGCAACCAAAGCCGTCACTGCAAATCAAACTACAGGAAAAAAATATTTTTACCCACAAACTTTGGTGGCTTTATGCCGTTTTTAATTTTATTTTTGCTTTTTTAGGCTCATTTGATGATTATAAGAATATCCCTAACATAAGAGAATCAATAACAATTCTGCTAGAAAAGCCATCAAATAATATAGAAATTATTGTAGAAAATAACAATATCACCATCAACGGCACAGAATCCTACACTATAACCCAAAAAGAGTTTATCGACAGCGATATTATTGCAAAAAGAAAAAAACTATCCAAAGTCCTTATGATTGCCACCCCAATTACTATTATAGCAATCATTGTTATTGCTCTAATAATCACGCTATAAGAATAAATTATTGATTAATGTGGAAGTTTGAGGTATAATAAAAATGACTTGGTATGTATTTAAGAGTGAGGGTTTATATGGGTGTAATAAAGTTTAACAAGAAGTATTTTCAGTTTCTGCCCCTTGTTGCGGTGGCTTGCTATGTGCTTGTTATGCTTATTGGGGGCTTTGGTTTTCTTAGTTTAATTGGAGTTGCCATAGCCATATTTATTTCCCTAATCATTCTAGTATATCAACTAATAAAAAAGCGCATCAATGCCCCTTTATTGCTATCTTATATAGCGATGATTGCGGGAGTTTTAGCTTTTTATCTTATTTGGGGTGCGGAGTCATTTGGACGAAGATTGTGGTATAACTTATTGCTTGCGGGAGTTCCTATTGCCCTTGCCGTACTGCTCCACTTTAGCGATAAGTTACTTAAAGAAAGCTTGAAAAAAGCTATGTCTTTAGTTGTGCTTGTATGTATTTTACTTACAACATCATTTTATTTTTTGGTGATAAGTATAAGGGTGCGCCCCACAGTTACATCATTGCAAAAGGGACACGATGAATACCTAGATTCAATTAAAAAATCCACACAAAACAACGCTCCCAATGTGCTTATCATTCTTATGGACGACTTGGGATATAGCGATATTTCATCTTATAGCTATCTGGGGAGAGAAAATGCGACTATCAAAACTCCCAATATAGACGCTATCGCCGATGACGGTATTATGATGGAAAACTTTTATGCATCCTCACCCGTATGCTCACCCTCTAGGTTCGGACTGCTAACAGGGCGATATGCCGCAAGAGGGTATCTTGACCAAGTGGTTTTCCCCACCGTGGTTTCGCTAAACCCTATGGGAGATACCAGATACTTTAATCCATTTTTATTTACCAACAATGTGGATGGCATATTGGGTGACGAAATCACCCTTGCCGAAGTTATGCAAAGGGCGGGTTATAATACAGGGTTGTTTGGCAAATGGAACTTAGGCGATTACGGGCAGTATTTGCCCACCAATCAAGGGTTTGATTATTTTTATGGCAGCTACTATGTCAATGATATGACCCCCTACAATTTTGTGCGGGAAACAGGCGGCATTGGCAAGGAAGTTATCGGTCACGCTGAGATAAAAGACCAATCGGAAACCACCAAAATTCTTACCGAGGAATTAAACACCTATATACAGGATAGTTTGAATAAGGATGAAAAGTTTTTAGCTTTTTATTCTACCCCGTGGCCGCATTTTCCCATATATTCGGGAGAAAAGCATAACACGAGTGACGACAGCTATATTAACTGCATAGAGGAGTTTGATGCCTACCTTGGCACTACCATAGAACTCTTAAAGGCAAACAATGCCTATGAGGATACCCTAATAATATTCACAAGCGACAACGGACCGGGGAGAGAGGGTGTTTCGGGTGCATTAAGAGGCAGAAAGGGTACTACCTTTGACGGCGGACAAAAAGTACCCTTAATTGCCAGCTATGTTGCAGGGGGTTTGGGCAAAGGTGAACACCTAGGCGAAACTAATGTTATCTCGACAAGAGGTATGAACATTGATATTTTTCCCACCGTTTTGGAGTATATAGGAATTAGCGCCTTACCTAACGATAGGATAATTGACGGGGTAAGTTTGTATGACTTATTTCAGGGCAATATTCCCTCTAACACCCCAAGAGAAAAAAGCTTGTTCCATTTTAAGGCAGGAACAGTGCAAGCAATACAAAAGCCCGTTAACCTTAACGGTATGTCATATGACTTCAAGTACTACGACAAAGCCAATAGCGAAAACACGGCATTTTTTGAGCAGGTGTATAGAAATTATTTGTTTAACTTGTCTACCGACCCTGCCGAAGGCTATGATATTGCTATGATTCATCCAGAGATTGCAAAAGCTATGAATACGGAGATGATAGAGTTCAAAAAGTCGCTAAAAGATAACCGTCGAGGGATAAACGGTTAGCATATAAAGATTACTATAACAAAGAGAACGCCTATCGCAAGGAAACAAAAATGCCCCCAATTTCCATAATGATTAAACCCGCCTCTAGCCTATGCAATATGCGGTGCGAGTATTGCTTTTATCACTCTCTTGCCGAAAATCGAGAGAGTTTTTCCTATGGTCTTTTAAAGGAAGAATTATTTTTAGATATTATAAAAAAGGCATTTGAGTTTACCAAAGGGCAGGCGGTCAACATCTCTTTTCAAGGAGGAGAGCCGCTGTTAAGGGGCAGAGCCTTTTTTAGGATTGCGATAGAAATAGCAAACCAAGAGAACAAGTATAAATCACCAATAAACTATGGACTGCAAACCAACGGACTATTAATTGATGATGAGTGGTGCGAGTTTTTCAAGACAAATAATTTTCTTATTGGGCTATCGCTAGACGGCAACGAAAAAGCTAACGAAAAAAGGCGAGATAGCAATCTTGAGCCAACTTTTTCTCGAATAATAGCAGGGGCAAACCTGCTAAAAAAGCATAAGGTGGATTTTAATATTCTCGCAGTAGTTACACCTTATGTGGCAAAAAACATAAGAAAAATATATCCATTTTTCACTCAAAACGGGTTTAAGCACTTGCAGTTTATACCCTGTCTATCCCCCCTAAACGGCGAAAAAAGCAAAAATACAGTAACTAGCAAAGAATATGGCGATTTTTTAATTGACTTGTTTCGTATGTACTTGTTTGACTTTAGGCGGGGCGACTACACGAGTATCAGACAACTTGATAATTTTGTACAGCTTGCCCATCGCCGCAAAGCGGAGCAGTGCGGGATGAACGGGCATTGCACACATCAATTTGTTATAGAAGGGGATGGGGAGGTTTATCCCTGCGACTTTTACTGCACGGACGAATATCGTTTGGGTAACATAAAAGATACCGACTTCACCGCTCTATCCTCTCACCCGATTGCTATTAAGTTTATAAAGGAATCTTTACTTTTACCCGCAAAATGCAAAAGTTGCAAATATTTTATGCTATGTCAAGGCGGTTGCAAGCGGGAAAGATTAGACATCGACAAGTGCGAAGGTTACAAACGCTTTTTTGCCCTCGCCCTCCCCCACCTTAAAAAAATGAGCTAATTAAGTTGTTTTAGTATATAAAATATGATATCTTAATATTAATACAAAAAACTTGAAAAAGCACAACAATTTAACTTTAAAAGCCGTGCTTAAAAAACGATATTGGTGAGGTAAATGCCTGTGGTGCACAAGGGAACAATAACAATTGAAACAGAGCGGCTTATTCTGCGGAGATTTGCACTAGATGATGCGGATGCAATGTACCGTAATTGGGCAAGTGATGCGGAAGTTACTAAATATTTGACTTGGCAGCCGCATACCAATATTTCCGTATCGAAGGATGTTATTAATTCGTGGCTGCCTTTGTACCAAAACCCCAATCATTACAGTTGGGCAATTGTTCTCAAAAAGATTGGTGAGCCTATTGGCAGTATCGCTATTGTAAAGCAAAATGAGAGCACCAATATGGTTCACTTTGGCTATGCGCTTGGGCGAAAATGGTGGCAACAAGGCATTATGTCTGAGGCGCTTGCAAGATTAATTTGCTTTTTCTTTGAGGAAGTAGGCGTAAACCGCATAGAATCTATGCACGACCCCAATAACCCTAATTCGGGCAGGGTTATGCAAAAATGCGGACTACGATACGAAGGTACAATGCGGCAAAGCGATAAAAACAACCAAGGGATATGCGATGCTGTAAATTATGCAATCCTTAGAGAGGAGTATTTTGCAAGAAAATAATTTAGCTGTTGAGATTTAATAAAATATATCAAATTAAGACACTTTAAAAACAATATTTGCAATAGGGATACTAAAAGAGCAATCTGATAGAAAAACTTCACAGGGGATGTAAAGGTTGAATTATTTTATCTAGAAAGTTCTAATAGTCTTTTAAATTGAAAATATAATCGGTTGAAACATTATAAAGTTTGGAAAGTTTTATTACAATTTCGATGCTTAAGTCTAGTTTTCCAAGTTCATACTTGCTATAATTAGAGCGGTCGATTCGCAAATAGTTGGCAACCTCTTGTTGAGTCATTTTATTTTCACTTCTTAACTCTCTTATTCTTTTGCAAATTAAATCTTTTAAACTTTCCATATGCACTTGACATTGTGCCATATTTACCCTATAATAATCCTAAAAGGGTAAATATTACCCAAACTAAATTAATTTGGAGGTAGTTGTATGCAAAAGCAAATTGGTATGAAAAAGTTGGTTGTATTGTTATTGGTATTGACAATTACAACTTTGTTTCTTGTAGGATGCACTAGTAACATAAACGGTACTTATGTCTTTTCCAAGATGGAAGGCGAAATGGACGGTCTTAGGTTTTCGGTTACGGTAGGCGACCTAAATTCTAGTGATGAAATGGATGAGTTAGTATCACTGTTTAAAGCAATGAAAATCATTATAGAAGGTGATGACTTGACTTTTGAAATGGATGGTGAAACAGACACAACAAAGTTTACACGAGAGGGAAAAGATATTATCATTGAACAAGAGGGAGAGAATATTCTTGAAGCAATGGGCGGAAAATTAAGCATTAAAGGCGGCGAGCTAATAATGGAGATAAATATTGATGGTATTGAGGCGAGTATAACTTTTGTTAAAAAATGATGAACTAAGAGAAAGCTTATAAAGGAAAACAATCAAACCGTGAGTGCTACTCACGCTTTCAAATTTATTGCCGCTGACAGAAAATGCGCTTAATGGACGCAATAGATAATTGACGGTATTATTAATCTTGCAAAACATTTTTCAAGCAATAAAGTAGTGCAGTTTTTGGATTGGTTTGCTTATTCTTATCCACCAGATTTGCCTAATCGGCAAATTTAGAAAACCCTGTCGCTTGCAGCGAGAGGGTATAAAGCTATACGGCAATGAGGGACAGTGGAGAGTTTTGTTATTAAAGTATAATCGTTAAGTTATATTTTAGGAACTTTTGTTGGAGTATTATTGCTTATTCTTATCCACCAGATTTGCCTAATCGGCAAATTTGCGAACCCTGTCGCTTGCAGCGAGAGGGTTCGTATGCCACCTCATTGCACACAGCCAAAAGGCAAGCTAAAAAGCTTGCCTTTTGGGCTGTGGTGGGCAATGAGGGACTCGAACCCCCGACTTTCTCCACGTCAAGAAGACACTCTACCAGCTGAGTTAATTGCCCGTAGCATTATAGTAACAGATTGTTTGCAGTTTGTAAAGTAATTAGGGGAAAATTGAACCGATTAAAGTTGGGGCTTTGGCGGGGGAGTTTTGTATTTTTCTGTTTGTGAATAATATATTAGTATGGTATAATCATTAAAGGGAAATTATAGGGCTTTTGTAAGGAATTTACTAGATGAGTAGGTTGTTTAAATACTTTGAAGGATATAGGGCAAAAATAGTTTTTGGGTCGCTTTTTAAGTTGTTTGAGGCGTGCCTTGAGCTTACTTTGCCCGTTATTATGGCAACCTTGATAAATAATGCCTTTGGTGTGCAAACCAAAATTGGCGGATATGTTATTCCCCTAACCACAACCCAATGTATTGTGCTGCTATCGGTTTTTATTATAGCGGGCTTTGGGTTTGCCGTATGTGCGCAATACTTTGCCGCAGTTGGCAGTATGGGGTTTGGCGGCAAGCTTCGCAGTGCCTTGTTTAAACATATATTTTCCCTGTCTAATCGTGAAATTGAAGCTTTGGGTACTGAATCTTATGTGAATAGGCTGACAAACGATGTAAATCAAATTCAACTTGCTGTTGCTATGTTTGTAAGACTAATTTTTCGTGCGCCCGTTTTGTGCGTGGGTGCGTTGATTATGGCATTCCTTATTGATACAAAAATAGCAATAATTTTTGCCGTTAGCATACCCATAGTTTCGCTTGTTTTGTTTTTAATTATGAAAAGAACTATCCCAATGCACAAAAAAGTACAGTCTGACTTGGATAGAATAGGTGTGGTAACCCGTGAAAACTTGACGGGCGCACGGGTGATTAGAGCTTTTTCGGGGCAGGACAAGGAAATTGATAGGGGGATAGCTGCCACAGAAAATTATTATCAATCCTCTGTAAAAGTTAACAAACTTAGCGCCGCTATGAACCCGCTTACTGCATTGATAATGAACCTTAGCATTGCCGTGATTGTTATTGCGGGCGCACATCGTGTGGCAGGCGGGCATATCACTCCCGCAGAAATAAGCGCATTTGTAACATATATACTATGGTTGCTTTTAGCCCTAACCATTATTGCCAACATTAGTGTGCTAATCACTCGTGCGCTAGCCTCGGCAGACAGAGTGAGCGAAATATTACAGCTGAATAGCTCTGTGGCGGATGAAGGATTGATACGGGAAACCCCTCAAACAGAGGACACTTTGAAGTTTGAAAATGTCTTTTTCCGCTATAATGATACGGAATATATATTAAAAGATATATCGTTTGCTATGCAAAAGGGCGAAACCATTGGTATTATAGGCGGCACGGGCAGCGGAAAAAGCACGCTTGCGGCATTGATTGCCCGTTTTTATGATGCCGAGAGGGGCGCTATCACTCTAAACGGAGAGGATATAAAAAGCTATCCGCTAGATGTGCTTAGGCATAAAGTGGCGGTAGTGATGCAAAACTCTACCTTATTTAAGGGCAGTTTGAGAGAAAATATAGCGCTCGGGGACGAAAACCCCAACGACAATCATATTATTGACTGTTTGAAAGCGGCGGCAGCGTGGGAGTTTGTGAAAAAGCTAAAGGACGGCTTGGATACCGCCGTGCTTGCGGGTGGGAGAAACTTTTCTGGCGGACAATTGCAACGGCTTACCATAGCACGGGCGCTGTATAGGCGGGCGGAGATTTTGATTTTAGATGACAGCTCTAGCGCCCTTGACTTTGCCACCGATGCACGGCTGAGAAAAAATCTTGCAAAGATTGCAAAGCACACCAATGTTATTGTCATATCCCAAAGAGTTGGCACGGTGCGGCAGTCGGATAAAATAATTGTGCTAGACAAGGGCAGAATTGCCGGGATAGGGGCGCACAAGGAGTTGCTTGAAACTTCGCCTATATATAGGGAGATTTGCCTTACCCAATTTAAGGAGGATGAGTTAAATGGCTAAAAATAATGCATCCTCATTAAAGACTTTGAAAAGATTGTTAAGATATGCCGTTCCCTATCGAGCGTTGTTTTATTTGGCGCTGCTGTTTTCGCTGTTTGGAGTTGCCGCCACAATAGTTGCGCCGTATTTAATTGGCAACGCAATAGACCTCATGAACGGCGATATTGACTTTAGTGGAGTGACAAGAATTGCCGCAATTCTCGCTGTTATATATACTTTGTCGGCGGCTTTTGCTTGGCTTGCCACTATTTTTATGACGATGTTGTCACAAAGAGTGATAAAAGCGATGCGGATAGATTTTATTAAAACCTTGCACAGCGTGCCATTGTCTTATATTGATAAAAGTTCTAGAGGCGACCTAGTAAGCCGTATTATAAACGACCTTGATACCGTTGCTCACGGACTGCTGCAAGGGTTGATACAGCTCTTTAGTGGAGTTGCTACCGTGCTGTTTATTATTGTAATGATGTTTTACTTAAATGTATACATTGCTCTTGCTATCGTGCTAGTTACCCCCGTGTCTATATTTGTTTCTTATTTTATTGCAAAAAGAGCGCAAAGATTATTTAGACTTCAACAATCGGCACTTGGCGAACTAAACGGCATTGCCGAGGAAATGGTGGGGAGCTTTAAGCAAGTAAAGGCATACACATATGAGGAGCAGTCCTACTTGCGTTTTGATAACATAAACAAAAGATATATGGACGCCTATAAGAATGCGCACTTTAACTCTGCACTCGTAAACCCCACCACCCGCTTTATTAATAACAGTATATATATAATGACGGGGTTGATGGGCATTGCGCTAGGTGCATCTATTGGGAGCATTGGCTCATTTTTGATGTATGCAAATCAATTTACCCGTCCTTTTAATGAGATATCTACGGTGATAGCGGAGTTGCAGTCGGCAATCGCATCGGCGGACAGAGTATTTGAAATCTTGGATGAGCAGAGCGGCGAACGGGATAGCCTTGGGGCGGTGAGCTTGAACAGCGCCAAAGGGGATATTATTTTTGATAGCGTTGACTTTAGCTATAACCCAGAAGTAAGGTTGATTAAGAACTTTAATTTGTTGGTGAAAAAAGGTGAAAAGATTGCCATTGTAGGTCCTACCGGTGCGGGAAAGACCACCCTTGTAAATCTCCTAATGCGTTTTTATGAGGTGGACAGCGGAAAAATATTATTGGACGGCTTGGATATCACCGATATAAAAAGGCGGGATATGCGCCAGAACTATGGAATGGTACTGCAAAACTCGTGGTTGTATAGCGCATCTATTAAAGATAACATAACTTACGGCAGGAGCGATGCCAGCTTGCAAAAAGTGATAGAGGTTGCAAAAAAGTGCCATTCTCACGAATTTATATCGGCAATGGAAAGGGGGTATGATACCATAGTGTCTGACTCGGGAAGTAATATGTCGGCGGGAGAGCGGCAGTTAATTTGCATAGCCCGTGTGATGATTACCAACCCCTCAATTTTAATATTAGATGAGGCAACTTCTAATATTGATACCCGTACAGAGAGGCATATACAAGATGCGTTTGATACTATGATGAAGGGGAGAACCAGCTTTATTATCGCCCACCGCCTATCTACAATAAAGAGTGCGGATAAAATCCTTGTATTAAAAGACGGGGATATAATAGAAACAGGCGCACATAACGAACTATTAGAAAAACAAGGCTTTTATTATGAGTTGTATAATAGCCAGTTTAGCGGGTAAGGAGGCGAAGGGGTATAGTTTGGGCTAAATTTGGGTATAATGCGTGCTATGAGAACGATTAGCCAAGATATAACAGGAACAATAAACCGCCTAAAACAAATGAAAGGGATAAATTATATTATCAAAGTAAACAGAGGCAGAAACCGCATTGAAACAATAGAGGGGGTAATCGAAAGCGTTTACCCTGCAATATTTACCGTTAGGACAGATGCGGGTGAATTGAACTCCTTTAGTTATGCCGATTTATTTAGCCGCAACATAAGCTTTAAAGCAAAGCAGGAGTAGCGAACACACAAAGAGTTTAGCATTGCCAAAACTATTTTCATAATAAAAGTTATATTTTTATTCCCCCAAGCATAATGTATAAACATAATGGACACAAGGGGGATTTTTTATGATAGTGAACGGTGACAGACGGGAGCAAATTAGTCCGCTGCAGTTTTACCTAGACCAAGAACTTGCGATACCGCAGGCGGATAAGATTATTAGCCTTATTGTATCTGCAAGAGTTACTGCCGTAGAAACGCTTGCAGGAGAGGCAAAGGTGCAATATCGTGTGACTTACAAAACGATATTTAGCGGGGAGGACGGCATTGACTGCAAAGAGGATAGCTATGACAACAACGCTGTTATAAAAGCGGCGTCCATTACCCCTAAAAGCTTTATTAACCTCACAGCCAACATTATATCCAATGAATATGTGGGAGTGGGGAATATAAAGGTGCGCTCTACGGTGGAGATAAAAGGCTATGTGATTGTTGCCTCTAGCTTTGAGCTTCCCGATATTCCCGAGGGTATTTTCACAAAGACCGCCCCCGTCGTTGTGGAAAATATACAGCCGATATATGAGAGTGCAGTCGTTGCCTCCGAGGACTTTGAAATAAAAGAACAAGTTAACAAAATACTCACCGCTGATACACAAATTGCCGTGAAAAGAGTATCTACGGCAACCGAAATATGCCATATACAGGGAGAGTGCTATACCTATGTGACATATATTGCGGATGGTAACTTGCAATCTAGATGTTTAACAACTTACTTTGATACGGAGATTCTTGCGCCCAATATTAAGGAGGGCAGCGAGGCATTTTGTTCGGCAGAGGCAAGTAATACAAGCGTTACTGTCTTGGAGGGAGAACCCAATGCTTTTAGAACAGAGATAACCATTGGAGTAAAGGGGTTTTGCTTGCTTAGCGAGGAGTGCGAGGCGGTAATTGACGCATACAGCAAGACAGAGGAACTTGATATTCAATATAATAGAGTTCCTATTGAAAAAAATGTGTGCTTGACGGGAGCAGAAGAGAAACTTTCGGGCGGGGCAAGGTTAAGTGACGATAGCGCAAGAGTGCGCTCTGTGCTGTGTGTTTGTCCGCCGTCAATAGGAGCAATAAGCGTATCCAATGCGGGCGGGCTTGCTGTGGAAGGAATTGTCACCGTGTCGGTTATCTATCTTGACGAAAATGAGGAGATTTCTCAAACGCTTGCCGAGCTTCCCTATCATTTTGTATTATCTAGGGACTTCCCTTGCGAAACTGGGCTTAGCGCTAATGCCGTTGTCACATCTATTGCTGCACGGGCAAGGCACAATGACGAAATAGAGATTAGCGCATCACTTTATGTAGAGGTCTATGGCACGGAAGTAGATGATTTAAAATATGTGAGCCGTATGGAGGTTCTTGGTAGCCGTGAGGTAAATGAATGCGCAATAAGTTTGTACATAGTTCGTGGCGGTGAATCATTGTGGGATGTGGCTAAGGAGCTTATGAGCGATGAGGATACCTTGTTACAACTCAATCCCGACCTTGCACTGCCATTAATGGGTGGGGAAAAGGTATTGCTTTACCGTGAATTAACTTGAGAAAATCTCCAAAAGAGAGTTTTTAGAGTCGCCTCCTAAAATAATTTGGGAGGCGGTTTTTTTAATTGGTTTTTTTTGCTAATATATTTTTTTAAATAATAACACTAATTATAAATCTTAATATTGACTTTAATTGTATTTAATGTTATAAATATTATGTATACTTTTAAAGTTATATAACTTACCTTAAATAAGGAAGATAAAATGAAGGTTTCTAAATTATTACTGATTATCGCTCTCGTACTCATATCTGTCACCGTGCTGTTTGCATGCGATGACCCAGATGCAACGCTGTATACAATTATTTATGATGTGAATAACGGTGACGGCGAGGACATATTGGTGCTGACTAACGGGCGGCAACCTATCGTTATGCCTGCCGACCCCATTAGGGCAGGCTATGACTTCTTGGGTTGGTACTTCGATTTGGAAGGGAAAGTAGAGCTTACCGAACATTATTTTATTACCAATCCTGTGCGTGCCAACCAAAGAGTATATGCTTTGTGGCAGACAAGCGATATCCCAGACGGCAAAAACCCCAATGATGGTAGCACTCCCGAACAAAAACCTACATATACAATAACTTACCACTCTGTAAATATGACACCTAGGAGCAATACTTCACATTCTCCGTTGGTGAGTACAATATCAACAACCAACCTCAACCCCGAACACGAGTTTAAGGGTTGGTATACCAATCCCGAATTTGAAGGCAACGCTGTGACGCTGCCTTTAGAATTAACCGAGGATATCTCTCTTTATGCCCGTTGGGAAAGAATGAGATACGCTATTGTTTTTGCCCCGGGCGACGGCGCAACGGGGCTTTCTCCCACCATTCCCGACAAGGCAATGGGGGAAACATTTATACTTCCCGAGAACCCGTTCACAAGAGTAAATCACCAATTCATAGAGTGGCACGACGGTTTTCAATCGTATCAGCCCGGTGATGAATATCCGATGTTAAACCGCTCCGCAATTACCTTTACCGCTAATTGGGCTAGGGCATATGTTGCCTCGTTCCACGGCGGAGAGGGCGCAGAGGGCAGCATTTTTACCCTGCCCCCCACAATTGGCGGCAAAACATTTGTAATGCCGCAATCAACATTTACCAAAGCGGGTCATATATTTAATGTTTGGACGGACGGAGAGACAACTTTCCCTGCCGGCTCTTCAAATATTATGCCGTATACCGACCAACGCTACGAGGCAACTTGGACTAGGGCATACAATCTTGATTTTGAGGGCGGAGAGGCTGCCTTTGGCAATCCGCCAACATTTGCACCCATGCCCGAAGGTGCAAAAGTCAAACTTCCTAGCAACCCGTTCACCAAAGATGGATTTGAATTTATGCATTGGGAGGATACAAACGGCAATGAGTATAACCCCGGCTTTGAGTTCACCGTACCCGCACGCAATGTTAGCTTTGTTGCGGTGTGGCAGCCAACGATTACCTATCCTGTAAGCTTTGCCCCCGGAGAGGGCGCAACGGGTGACGCCCCTCACATTGAAAGTTGGCGACCCGGGTCAATTATACAGCTGCCCGACAATCCGTTTGAAAAGAACTATTATCGCTTTGAGGGTTGGGAGCATTCCTCCGTGGTCTATCCCGCAGGGGCAAACTTTGTTATGCCCGACTACCCCACAAGCTTTGAGGCAAAGTGGACACCTATTAATTACAGTATCCGCTACCATATAATGGAAGGATATGTTTCGTCCAATCCCACGCTATATAATGTTGAAACACCTACATTTTCCCTTGCCGACCCCGAAGTAGACGGCTATACCTTTGAAGGGTGGTACTCCGACCAAGGCTTGCTGTATCCCGTAGAAACAACAACGATAGTACTAGGCAGTGTGGGCAACCTTGAGTTTTTTGCCAAACTTGCGCCCTTAGCTTATAAGATATATTTTACCAATTTGCAAGGCGCAACGCTCACCAATGTCGAACCTGATAATTATATTGAAGTTAGTTATGGCAAAGATTATTCCGAGTCGTTCTCCCGTGTAGGGGCGGACAGGAGCGGATATTTGCTTGCATTTTGGGCTTATGAAGGGCGAGCTTATAGCCCAACCGCTGTGTGGAACAGAACGGAGGATTTGGAGCTAGCCGCTGTTTGGACAGAAATTGCCACTTTCGGACTTACATTTGCACCCACAGCGGATAACTCCGCTTATGTAATCACACGATACAATGGGCAGGATACCGAAGTTATCATCCCATCCTATCACGAGAAAAAACCCGTAATTGGTATTTCGATTGCCGCATTTAACCAATCTGCAATAACGGCAATATCCTTGCCAGAAACCTTGCTTACCATTAGTGATGAGGCATTTAAGGCAAGCCGTCTTACCAAAATAACGCTGCCTGCAAGCTTGACGGCGATTGGCAATTACGCTTTTGCCGATACCAACTATTTGGAAGTCGTGACGGTAGAGGAAGATGCTATGCTCTATCAAATTGGAGAGGGCGCATTTTATAATTCCTCCGCTTTAGGGTATGTGAGATTGCCCGAAACCGTTGTGCAAGTTGGCAAGTCTGCTTTTGGCGGCTCGCCTGCGCTTGCCATATATTCCTCGGCGATTGGGGCGGCAAACGGCTTTGCCCAAGATTGGAATATAGATAATGTTCCCGTATTTTGGAGCGTGATGAGAGAAGGCTCATTCTATTATGCGCCAGAGGGAGAAGGGTTTGCGATTGTAGAATATATAGGGAATGAAAACATCCCTAACATAAATGAAACTGTGCTTGGTGTACCCGTGGTAGCGATAGGCGGATATGCGTTTAGAAACAACACCTCGCTTGAGGGTTTGACTGTTCCTGCAAGGGTGACACGCATTGCAGAGGGCGCATTTATAAATGCGGTAGCTTTGCAATATGTATATGTACCTATCGGTGTGGGGTCGCTTGCCGCAAATACATTTAACGGCGCAAACTTTGTTACAGTTTATGCCGAGGGTGAATTGACCTATTCGGGAGATGTATTTGTAAATAGCAACATAGCAGAAGTATTTTTTGAGGGTGATTGGCACTTTGTGGCACACAGCAGTACCACGGTAAGGATTACCAAATATACGGGTATTATGTCTACTGTGACAATCCCCGAAACCTTGCTTGGCAAACCCGTTGTTGCCGTGGCAAGCGGCGCTTTTAGCAATGTGTCCACGCTTTCCAGCGTGACTATCCCCGAAAATATTGCCGAAATGGGCAGTAATGTTTTTGCAAATACCACACTTTCTATTAGCGCTCTCACGCAAAAACCCGTTGCGTGGACTCCCGGTTGGAATTCGGGAAGAACCATTGAATGGGGATACACCGTCGTTAGCGGCGGACAGTTTGACTATGTTGAGTATGACGGTAAAGCATATATTGTTGCGCATCAACAAGGTTTGAGCAGTGTGGAAATACCCGAAACAATAGGCGGCTTGCCCGTTGTGGGTGTTTATGGCGCACTTAATAATGATAGCGCTATTCGCACAGTGTTTATTCCCAGCACGGTGGACGAGGTTGTAAATACCTTAACAGGCACACCTGCGGCGGTGATATATACCGCATATCCTGCCCCCAAGTCCAATTGGATAAATTGGAATCCCGATGAACTTCCCGTACATTATTCCTCTCGCCCCTATTTTGCAAGTGACGGATATGTTGTCACTCTTGACGGCGATAAGGCAAATATAACAGGATATACCGCTACACCTACAAGCCGCTTTACCCTTCCCGAGGAAGTGCAAGTGGACGGCATATGGTACGAGGTAAACGGTGTGGGAACAAACGCATTCTATAATGCAGGACTTGTTGCAGCTATATTTACAAAATACTATATTGCCGCCAACGCTTTTGCGGGCAACCCACATTTGGTTATCAATTATGTAGGCACGGAGTCCGACACCGAAAGCTACGGCGAAAATTGGCACGGCGGCGCTCCCGTATATTACGGCTTGGAAACAACAGAGAATGACTTTTATTTCACGGTTCAAGACGATTATGCGATAATTACAGCATATATTGGCAGCGATACGGAAGTGTATGTTCCCCACAAAGTTGGCGATTTTTATGTGCGTCAAATAGGCGCTCGTGCGCTCCTTAACTCTAATGTTGCATCTGTTTACTTGCCGTATACCGTGGTTGATATTGCGCCCAACGCTATAAATGCCTTGGCGGCGACACACAACTATTTCGACTTGCAAGGCGAGGATGGCGATTATTCCTTTATTGCTTACAATGCAGGCGGCAACTTGGATGTTTACCTTACCGATTACCACGGCAGTGAGTCAATGGTAACTTTGCCGCTCGCCATATCCAGTGCGGGCGAGGTTGTTGGCTTGGTAGACGCTTTTAATAACAAGGCGGTATCAATAATAAATGCTCACGCTGGAATTAATTTGATATTGGGAACATTTGCGGCTAATACAACTATTTTCTTTGAGGGCGGCGAGGATACGCTTGGTATTTTTGCCGACGGTGCATCCATATATTACAACGCAGGCGAAGTGTTGAGCGATTTGGACTTTAGATATATTGTTGCAGATGCTGCTGCGGTGATTATTGGCTACAACGGCAGTGACAGTGATGTAACTGTGCCTGACACCCTTGGCGGTGCAGAAGTAAAGGCTATCCTTAGCGGCGTGTTTGCCCAAAGGTATAACTTGTATGTGGTTAGAATTCCTGCCGCTGTTACCGATATTAAAAATGGCACTTTTGAGGGAAGTAATGCTGTAAAGGTTTATCTTGCCAGAGAATTGCTTGTAGATGAGGCGCTTTGGTACTTAGATATCACGCTTGTTGCGGGCAAGACAATTTTTGCAGAAAACAACATTGAATACTATGTTGAAAACGATAGGGCGGTAATAGTGGGATATGCAGGCGGAGAAGTAAGCCTAACCGTACCCGCTATAATAGGCGGATACACGGTTACCAAACTAAACGAGAAAGCATTTTATGGCAAATCAGAAATTATGCAAATAATTATTCCCGCTACAATCGTGGAGATAGGCAGGGATGCTTTTGCCGAGTGCGGCGAGATGATAATCAAGAGTGAGGCGCATTATGCCCATCCTAATTGGGATGCAGATTGGAACAGCGGGCTTACTGTTATATTCGGCGAACAGAGCTATATGCAAGATGACAACTTCAAGTTTATCGTCTATGAGGGAAATGCATACTTGCTGGAGTACATTGGCGCAGGCAATCAAGTTGCAGTAGGTGAAAATATAGCCTATGGCGGAAACACCTACCCCGTTGTTGACTTGGGAGTTGTGTTTGCAAATAATAAGACTATAACAGCGCTCACCCTCCCCGACAATATAGCAAATATTTTCCCTGCTATCAAGGGCGCTACTTCGCTTGAAAGCATTTATATTCCCGCCGCCGTTAAAGAAATACCCGACTACGCTTTTAGCGGGTTTAAGAAACTTAAATCGGTTGCCTTTGGCGCAGATGACACTTTGACAAGCATAGGTTACAGGGCATTTTATGATTGCGTGCTGCTTGTTAACTTTGATATCCCTAGTACGGTATCCTATATAGGGGATGAGGCTTTTAAGAATTGCGGCTCGCTGCAATCAATCACTCTCCCGTACGGAATAACCGAAATTGGCAAGGGTGTGTTTGAAAACTGCTTTGGCATTACGCAAGTTGCGGCGCTCTCTAGTATAACTTTAATAGGCGAAAATGCCTTTAAGAATGCGCAGGCGCTTAGCTCATTTGATGCGGAAAATGTTCAAGAAATAGGGGCATCCGCATTTGAGGGAACAAAGGCGCTTGCCAATATCAAGTTAGGCAATGCCCTTGAAACAATAGGCAAGCGGGCATTTGCAGGCGCTGTTTCTTTAAGGGAAATCAATATTAGCTCGGCAGAGATTATTGCGGATGAGGCATTTAAAGGCGCAACATACCTCACGGTTAAAAACCAAATAATCAATGCCGCATACATTGGCAATTCCGCCTTTGAGGGCGCAATTAATTTAAGGCTTGCCAATGGATTGGGCAGTACAATCTTATCGGTTGGCACTCGTGCGTTTTATAATGCGGGTTATTTTGGCGAACTTCTCATCCCCCACCACCTCACATATATTGGATTGGAGGCTTTTGCGGGAGCGGGAATAGAAAGCATTATTGTTGACCCCAACAACCCAATGTATAGCTCAAGTGAAGGTGTACTATATAACAAAGCGGAGTCCGCATTATTGCAATATCCTGCACTAAGCACGGCGATTGAATTTGTCGTTACCGCAAGAAGTATTGCGCCGTCCGCATTCCTAAATGCAAGAATGTTGGGTACAGTAATTTTGCCGTCCAATGTGAAAAGCGCAGGCAAAGATGCTTTTAAGGGCTGCTTGGCTCTCACTATTTATAGCGAACATACTTCCTCACCGTTGGGATTTGATGCGGGCTTTAACAGCTCTAATCGTCCCATATATTGGCGCACTCCCGAGTTTGAGGGTGTGTACGGCGGAATCGTCTATATCCAAAACGGGGAGAGCATTACAATTAGCGGCTTTAACGGCACGGCAGAGAGCATAAATATCCCTTCCGAAATAAATAATATCCCCGTTACCGCCATAGGCAGCTACGCATTTGCTTATTCCAATATCAAGTGGGTGCAGATTCCCGATAGCGTGACGGAGATAGGCGAGTATGCCTTTGCGGGTGCAAGGGCGGCAATAATATATTGTGAGGCAGAAACTCTGCCTAGCGGATATGTTGCAGGTTGGAACGCAAGCTTTGATGCTAAGGGTAGCGCTATCACTCTGCCCGTGTATTTGGGCGGAGATATAAGAGAGGAAGGCGGATTCCAATTTGTGGAAATTAACGATACCGCTGTTATCACAAAGTATATTGGTGTTAACGCATTTATTGCCATACCGACAACCTTAGACGAGCTTACAGTTACCCAAATAGGCAAGTTTGCGTTTGCCGATACTAGCTTGAGAAGTGTGCATATACCCGAGAGTGTCACCAATATTAGCGCATCTGCTTTCAAGGGCAGCGGATATACGGTAATCTATACTGCCGCAACTTCCTTAAAACAAGGTTGGGAAACGGGCTTTAATAACCTGCGTCCTGTATATTATAATGTAGGAGCGGTGGGCTATCAAGACGGGTTTGAATATATTGTGGTAGACGGCAGCGTACATATCACCCGTTATAGAACTAGCGGCGCAAATGTGATAATTCCCGCAAGTCTTGGCGGCAGACCAGTAACCGCAATTTTGGGCTATGCCTTTGCGGGAGTGGACACGCTTATAAAAGTGGAAATTCCCAGCACCGTAACCGCAATAGGCAACTATGCTTTTGCCGCTTGCGGCTTGCTAGAAAATGCGGTGCTTGGTTTGGATTCGCAGTTGAGGAGCATTGGTACTTATGCGTTCCAAAACAATAAATCCCTGACAAGCTTTTGGTTGCCCGGCAGCGTGATTAGCATTGAATATTCCGTATTTAACGGCTGTACAGAACTGACCGAACTCACCTACTACTACGGTAATGATGTCCCTGTCGGATGGGTGCGGGGCTGGAATTACATATATGGTGAATATGTATATATTACACTTAATGCTTAATAGTTTAAAAATTGTAACACAAAAGGATACCATTCAAGGAGTATATATGAAAGGCTGTAAAAAACTACTATTTATCATCACTCTTGTTTTTGTTGCCGTACTGCTAACTGCTTGTGCGGGCGGCGGCGAAGGCACTCCCCACACAGTGACATTTGTTACCAACGAAGGAGCTGCTATTCAAACAGCCGTTGTAAGCCGCATTGACGAAAGTCCGATAACTTCAAGAACTAACTATCGGCTTGCCGGTTGGTACTTGGATGAGGAACTAACAAACAAAGTTACTTTCCCCTACACAGTCACCAAAGAAACCGCCCTGTACGCAAAGTGGCAACAGGTGTTTTATGTGGTTTTTAGTATAGACAATGTTGAGCGGTATAGATTTCCCTATGCCTCGGGCGAGGTGGTCGAACGCTTTAGCCTTGCCGAAAACGAGGTTAAAGGCTATACTTTTAATGGTTGGGATACGGCTATCCCCGACATTATGCCAGAAAAAGATGTATATATTACAGGCACTCTTACCCCAAAGACATTTTTTATTTGCTTTGATAACACGGCAAACGATGTAACGATTAGCGGCACAACTACCGCATATACCACAAAATATGATAAGAAAGAAACGGTGTTTCCCGCTATACCTGTTACCTATGGAACAACCTTTCAATCGGCTCTTTCCGCAGTAAAGGCAACACGCACCGACGGCTTTGACTTTGATAAGTGGACACGCTACGAGCTTGGCACGGGCTATGTGGACTTTAGTGTGGGCAGAAATGATTTGTGGGAGGAGGACGGCAATATTTTGCTCACTCCGCAATGGGCAGAAACGGGTACGGTAGGGCTTAACTTTGAGCTAAATGAGGAGGGGGATGCGTATTTTGTATCCAATTACGACAGGGACGGCTCTTTTGTGCGTATACCTTATCAATATCGCAAGACTGACAACGAGGAGTATAAGCCCGTAACGGCCATTGGCGCTAATGCTTTTAATGGGAATACCACGCTAAATGAAATCGGGTTTTCCAAGAATGACAAGGGTGGTTATAATATAACAACAATAGAGCGAATGGCTTTTGCAGGCGCAACTCAACTTAGAAAGATAGAGATACCCGTTAGCGTCACCACGATAGGCGACCGTGCTTTTGAGGCGTGTGTGTCATTAACAGAAATTAGCATTCCTAGCAATGTGGAGGCGGTGTCTAACTCTATGTTTGCCGACTGCACCGCTCTTGAAAAAGTTACCCTAACCGGCGGAAAGCTAGCCAAGATTGGCGAGTATGCGTTTTTTGGCGCAAATAAGTTAAAGGAAATTGTTATTCCTAAGTCGGTAACTTCTATTGGCAACTTTGCGTTTCAAAACACAGTGAATATGGCGGTAATCACATTCCATACAGATGCCAATATCAAAACAATTGGCGCAGGCACATTCAAAGGCAGCGGCATAACGGGCATAGATATTCCTAGTTCGGTGGATGCCATTGGCGAGGAGGCTTTTGCCGATTGCACACATCTACAAAGAATCACCCTGCCTGCATCGGTAAAATCTATTGGCAACAAGGCGTTTGCCGGCGCAATTAGATTGGAAAGGGCGGTTGTTCCCTCAAGCGTAACGCAAATTGGTGACAAGATATTCCTAAACTGCGAGGGGCTTATCTCAATTAACTTGGGGGCGCAGTCTAAGCTTAGCGGTTGGTCTGTGGATTGGGATGTAAAATATGACTCAATGCCGCCTGTGCGTTTTGGCAGCGAACACTTGCATTGGGGTTCAGTATAGGATTACTTTGCTCTCCTGCAAGCAGATAAATTACAGCGGGCTTGCATTTTACCAATTATTTGTTATAATGGATATATATGGTAAAGTTTGTTGGTGAAGATAAAATTGTTCTAAAAGCCTATGCCAAGGTAAACCTTGCTTTGGATGTTGGCGAAAAAATGGATAACGGCTATCACTTTGTAGATACCGTTATGTGCGATATTAATATTTATGACGCTATTGCCCTCACTGTAAGGAAAGATAAGAAAATAAGAATAGCCTACAAAAACGGTGAAATTTTTAAAAACGATACCGCCGCCCTTATGGCAAAGCTAATTTGCGACAAGTATGACACCAATGGCGTAAATATTTTGATTGATAAATACATCCCCATATCCTCGGGGCTTGGCGGCTCATCTGCCGATGCGGCAGGTATTGCAAGGGGTATGGAGGCGCTCTTTGATATTAAGGTAGACATCAACACCTTACTAGAAGTGGGAAGTGATGTGCCGTTTATGTATCACGGAGGAGCTGCAAGGGTGCAGGGAGTGGGAGAGGTGGTCTATCCCATAAAACTCCCTCCTTTAAGAATAGCCCTTCTTGTCGATGCCAGAATAAAAATGGACACCAAATCAGTATACGATATGTACGATATCGTTGGAGGCGAGAGGGTAAACATAGATAGCTTTTTGTCTAATCTTGACTCCCCGAGAAACTCCCTTGAAAGAGCAGCGATTGGCTTGGATAGCAATATATCTGCCCTTAAAAAGTTGCTTGCCGCAAGCGGTTTTGACAACCCTGTTATGACGGGCAGCGGCGGCGGAGTGATAGCCTTTTCTCAAGACAAAACTACATTCGACCTAGCGCTGGCAAAGCTTGCGCCCGAGGTTATAAAACGAAACGGCTTAAAACTATTTGCTTTTAATACGGAGATGCTATGAGGAAGAGTAAGCTGGATTTCCCTATATTTCTTTTCAGCGAGGGAACAAACAGTGAGTTGTACAAGATGATGCGGCTCTCTTATGTTTCTAAGGGAGGAAAAAAAGTGTGGCGCTTTAGGTGCTACGCCCCAAGGGCAAAGTCGGTGTCGATTGCCGGCGACTTTAATGGTTGGGATAGGACAAAAAACCCCATGACCCCCGTTGGCGGGGGCATTTGGGAGGGCTATGCGCAAGGGCTTAAACGCTACGACAACTATAAGTTTAGTGTAGAAGGGGCGGACGGTAAAACAGTTATGAAAGCCGACCCCTTTGCTATTCATACCGAAACACCCCCGTCAACGGCAAGCAAGATATATGATTTGTCGGGCTATCGTTGGGGGGATGACGAATATATAACAAAAACATCTCATCAAAATCCTTATACTTCACCCATAAATATATATGAAGTACATTTAGGCTCGTGGCAGCGCCACGAGGACGGCAACTATCAAAGCTACCGTGACCTTGCAAACAGCCTTGTACCCTATGTGAAAGAAATGGGCTACACCCACATAGAGTTAATGCCTGTGGCGGAACATCCGCTTGAGATGAGTTGGGGATACCAAACGGGCAACTTTTTTGCCCCAACCTCACGCTTTGGCACACCGCACGACTTTATGTTCTTTGTGGATAGTTGCCACAAAGCGGGTATTGGCGTGATACTAGATATGGTGTTGTCGCACTTTCCCAAGGACGAATTTGGGCTGTATAGGTTTGACGGCGCTCCCCTCTATGAGTATGCCGACAAGCAAAAACAGGAGCATAAAGGTTGGGGAACTATGGTCTTTGATTATGGCAGACCGCAGGTGCAATCTTTTCTTATGTCCATTGTGTCGTTCTGGATTGAATATTATCACATTGACGGCTTTAGACTAGATGCGGTTGCAAGTATGCTCTACCTTGATTACGATAGAAAAGAAGGCGAGTGGACACCGAATAATTATGGCGGCAATCACAACCTTGAGGCAATTGACTTTTTGCGCAAACTAAACCGCACGATACTAACCAAGTATCCACGCACCCTTATGATTGCCGAGGAGTCTACCGCTTTTCCAATGGTAACTCACCCCCCAGATAAAGGCGGGCTAGGATTTAACTTCAAATGGAATATGGGGTGGATGAACGACATATTATCATACATAAACATAGACCCGTTTTTTAGAAAAGATGCTCACAACAAGCTGACTTTTCCGCTGACATATGCGTTTTCCGAAAACTATATTCTGCCCCTCTCCCATGACGAAGTCGTACACGGCAAAGCGTCAATGATTGCCAAAATGCCGGGTAGTTATTCGGATAAGTTTGCCGCCCTAAAAGCACTTTATGCATTCCAATTTGCGCACCCGGGCAAAAAACTCAACTTTATGGGCAATGAGTTTGGGCAGTTTATTGAGTGGGACTTTAACAAACAGCTGGATTGGTTGCTGCTAGACTACGAAAGTCACTTAACCCTAAAAGAGTTTGCAAAAGCTCTAAACCACCTCTATCTTGCTGAGCCGCCTTTGTATGAGCGGGATTGTTGTATTGAGGGGTTTAAGTGGATAATCGTGGACGACAACATACAAAATATTATCGCATTTTATAGAGAGGACAATGCGGGAGAGCGGGTTATTATAATAGTCAACTTTTCCGATGTAACCCGCAGAGGTTACCAAATAGGCGTGCCGCAAGAAGGGCAGTATAAAGTTATATTAAATTCAAATGCCAAACTATTTGGCGGAAATTCGGAACTTTCGGATATTTTAAAGACAGCCAAGATAAAAAATCACGGCTACAATCAATCAATCACCCTAGACTTAGAGGGTAACACCGCACTATATTTAAAGCAAATTTAAGGAGGACATTTTTTATGTTAATGAAAAAAGAGTGTGTTGCTATGCTGCTTGCCGGCGGACAAGGCACAAGGCTTGGCGCCCTAACGCAGGAAGTGGCAAAACCCGCCGTTCCGTTTGGCGGCAAGTATAAAATAATTGACTTTACTCTGTCAAATACCATAAATTCGGGGATAGATACAATAGGCGTGCTGACGCAGTATCAACCCTTTGAACTTAACCAATACATAGGCAACGGACAGCCATGGGACTTGGATAGGCTAAACGGCGGCGCTTTTGTGCTGCCACCTTACCAAAAGGCTAAGTCGGGAGAGTGGTACAAGGGTACGGCTAACGCTATTTATCAAAATATTGACTTTATCGACCGCTACAACCCACAATATGTACTCATTCTTTCGGGCGACCATATCTACAAAATGGATTACTCCAAAATGCTGGAGTACCACAAAGAAAGGGATGCCGCTTGCACAATTGCCGTGTTTGATGTTCCAATCGAGCAGGCATCAAGGTTTGGACTTATGAATACAAGAGAGGATAACGAAATATACGAGTTTGAGGAAAAACCCAAACATCCCAAATCTACCAACGCTAGTATGGGGATATACATTTTTACTTGGGAAAAGTTAAAGGCGCACCTAATAAAAGATGAGGAAACCTTGGGTAGCTCCAACGACTTTGGAAAAAATATCATACCCAATATGCTTGGCGCAGGCGAAAAAATGTATGCCTATAATTTCTCGGGATATTGGAAGGATGTTGGTACAATAAGCTCACTTTGGGAGGCAAATATGGATTTATTGGATTCCCAATCTGGCATAAATATGAATGAAAGAGATTGGAAAATATATGCAAGAAACACAGCCGAGCCGCCCCACTTTATCGGCGGGGATGCGGTGGTAAAACACTCAATAGTTACCGAAGGCTGCAACATTGACGGCTATATTGAAAATTCGGTAATTTTTACAGGGGTGGATATCAAAAAAGGCGCAGTGGTAAAGGATAGCATTATTATGCCCAACACCGTTGTTGAGGCAGGCGCAGTAATATCTCACGCAGTTGTTGGCTGGGATGCGGTAATTGCTAGCGGCGCAATGGTTGGCGAGCGGCAAACAGCTCCCAAAGCGGGTGAGTGGGATATTGCAGTAGTTGGTCCAAGGGTGAAAATTGAGGCAAATACACGGGTAGCACCCGGAGCAATGATAGGAGCGAAATAACTATGAATAATAAAATGATGAGTGTACTCTTTGCCTCTGGCAACGAAAGCAAATTAAACGAACTTACCATACACCGCACAACCGCATCACTGCCGTTTGGCGGAAGGTATAGGTTGATAGACTTTACGCTATCCAACTTGGTAAACAGCGGCGTTAGCCGCATAGGTATTATCGCACGCAGTAATTATAGCTCTTTAATGGACCATATCCGTATGGGTAGAGATTGGGACTTAAATAGGAAAAATAGCGGTATTGCAGTTTTTCCGCCCTTTGTTCTCAACACCGCCCGTGAGGTGTATAAGGGCAAAATTGAGGCTATTTATACCATACTCGAATACATAAGGCGCTCTCCCGAGGACTATGTGGTAATAGCCAACTGCAATATTGCAGCCAATATCGACTTTGGCGCTGTGATGAAAACCCACCTTAAAACAGGCGCAGATGTTACCGTACTATGCAGTAAAGGCGCTGTCACTTCTTCTAGGAGAATGGTAGTGTCTAAAGACAAAGACAGCAAGATAAACGACCTGTATTTTGTGGAAACACCGAGTACGGAAGAAAAATTGATTGGATTAAACACATATCTGCTTAGTAAGGATTTATTAATCAACCATATAGAGAACGCTCACGCTAGGGGCTTGGTGGATTTTGAAAAGGATATCCTGTTTAAAGAAGTTGCGCTTGGCAAGCTCTTTGCGTACGAAGTATCTGGCTATGCGGCAATAGTGGACGATGTAAAAACTTACTACAACGAAAGTATGAAACTGCTTAACTTTGATGTGCGTGAGCAGCTGTTTGGCGGTTCGGGCAAGATTTACACCAAGGTTAAAGACAGTATTCCCACCGTTTATGAGGACAAAGGATTGGTTAGAAATTCGCTAATCGCCGACGGATGCGTGATAAACGGCACAGTGGAGAACTCCATACTTTTCCGTAATGTGGAAGTAAAAGAGGGTGCAGTAATTAAGGACTCCATTATTATGGAGGGCGGTGTGATAATGGAAAACAGTACCTTGGCATATGCTATTACCGATAAGCAGGTTACGATTAGAGAAAACAGGCAAATTTCCGGCTTTTCTACCTATCCAATAGTGATTGTCAAAAATAAGGTTGTATAATAGTAAAAATTGCACTATAACAGGCGGCATAGTGCCAACAATTGGCAACAAATTCGGTATAATATAAAATAAAAAGAGTTTTTTTCAAGTTGCCATACTAATAATGATATATAAGGAGATAAATATGAAGATTTTATATGCGGCTTCGGAGTCAGGTCCGTTTATTAGAACAGGAGGTTTGGGCGATGTTGCTGCGGCGCTACCCAACGCTCTGTCTGCCTATGCGGAAGTTAGAGTGATAATGCCCTTGTATGAGGATATACCATCTCGCTTTAAAGATAGTTTGGTGCATTTAGGCTCAATTACCGTTCCGCTTGGTTGGAGAAACCAGTACGCAGGACTGTTTAGCGGAATATATAATAATGTAACCTATTACTTCGTGGACAACGAATATTACTTCAAACGCAAAGGGCTGTATGGGTTTTTTGATGACGGGGAGAGGTTTGCCTTTTTCTCAAGGGCAATTCTTGAACTTATGCCGCTAATGAATTTTTATCCCGATGTTCTGCACGCAAACGATTGGCAAACGGCGCTTGTGCCCGTTATGCTAGATGCCTTTTACCGTGATGCGGAGGAGTATAAAAATATAAAAACCGTGCTAACCATACACAATATAGAGTTTCAAGGCAATATGGACGCATACTGCATAAAGGATGTGTTTGGTCTGCCGGACAGCCACTATAATGTTGCCGAGTACCGCAACAACGCAAATATGCTAAAGGCGGGGATTGAGGCGGCAAACAGAGTGACAACCGTGTCACCAACCTATGCCGAGGAGATTTTGGATGCATACTACGCTTATGGCTTAGAGGATATTTTACGCTCAAGAAAGTATAAGCTTAGCGGCATTGTAAACGGTATTGATACCACTCTATACGACCCTTTAAAGGACAAGGCGCTTTTCCAAAAATATTCGGTTAGGAGCATTGGGCGAAAGGCAAAAAACCGTGCAGGACTGCAAGAGTTGTTGGGGCTTCCCGTTGCGGATAAGCCGCTCATCGCTATGGTGACAAGGCTGACAACACAAAAGGGAATAGATTTATTGCTTGCCGTGATAGACGAGGTGCTGCATCTTGACTTGCAGCTTGTGGTATTGGGTACGGGTGACCTAAAATATGAAAATATGCTAAGAGAGATATCCTCAAGATATCCCACCAAACTTGCCGCAATCATAAACTTTTCGCAAGACCTAGCGTCAAAAATTTATGCTGGGTCGGATATGTTCTTGATGCCAAGCAAGTTTGAGCCGTGCGGGCTGTCACAACTGCTTGCAATGCGCTACGGCTCAATACCCATTGTGCGGGAAACGGGCGGACTTAAAGACACAGTTCTGCCTTTCAATCCAGAAACGGGAGAGGGAACAGGGTTTTCGTTCAAGACCTACAACGCCTACGATATGCTTGACGCTATCGGACGGGCATACAACACCTATCAAAATCCCGAATTATGGGCAAAATTAGTAAAAAATGCGATGTCTAACGATACTTCGTGGAAACAATCGGCAAAGAGCTATGTCGCATTGTACCAAAGTTTGCTGTAAAAGCCAAACTATAAATATAAAATCCTAAAAGATAAAGGAGTCGTTTCACTTGATGAGAAAAATAAGCAAGGACGAATTTAGAGAGCTTGTAAAACAAAAACTTGCGATTATATTCGGAGTAAAATATGAAGATGCAGAGGCCGCTATTATGTATAGGGCGGTTTGTCTTGTAACCAAAGATTTGTTAACAGAAAAAAGGGTGGAGTATAAAAATAAGGTTAGGAAAGGTGAGTATAAACAAGTATATTATATGTCAATGGAGTTTCTTTTGGGGCGCTCGTTAAGCAACCACTTGCACAATATGCAGCTATACAAAGTGGCGGGCGAGGCGGTAAAAGAGCTGGGCTTTAATATTGGCGACCTTTGCGAACTTGAGTCGGATGCAGGGCTAGGCAATGGCGGGCTTGGACGGCTTGCCGCTTGCTATATGGATAGCTTAACCGCTTGCGGATATCCTGTTGGCGGGTTTAGCATTAGATACGACTACGGTATTTTTAAGCAAAAAATCGTGGACGGATGGCAAATGGAAATGCCCGATGACTGGCTAAAGCAAGGCAATGTTTGGCTCAATCCCCGCAACAGCGTTTTTGAGGTTAAGTTTGGCGGACACATTGATGAGCATTGGGAGGACGGCAGACTCATTGTCACCCAAAGAGGGCATACCTCTATTCTTGCCGTTCCCTACGATATGAACATAAGCGGCTACAACAGCGATGCGGTAAATACGCTTAGGCTGTGGAGCGCAAAATCCCCCGTTGAGCTAGATATGACGCTGTTTTCCCGTGGGGAGTATGTAAAGGCTATCGAAACCAAGGCAATGGCAGAGTCGATATCCAAGGTGTTGTACCCGGCAGACGACCACTTTGAGGGGAAATCTTTGCGTCTTAAACAGCAGTACTTCTTTGTGTCGGCAAGCGTGCAGAATATTATTAAAAACCACTTGCAATACAACCCCTCTCCCGATAACCTTCCCGACAAGGTGGCAATACACATTAACGACACGCACCCAGCGCTTTGCATACCCGAACTTATGCGAATACTGCTAGACGAACACGGGTATAGTTGGGATGCGGCATGGAAGATAGTAACAGGTACGGTGAGCTACACCAACCATACTGTTATGCAAGAGGCATTGGAAAAATGGCCAGAGAGCTTGTTTTCCTCTTTGCTGCCCCGAATATACAAGATAGTAAAGGAAATAAATGCAAGGCATTGTGCAAAGCTTTGGCAGACATTCCCGTCAGATTGGACACGAATAGCCGAAAACGCTATCGTGAGCGACGGGGAAATAAGAATGGCAAACCTTTGTCTTTCTGCATCCCATACGATAAACGGCGTTAGCGCACTGCACAGCGAAATATTAAAGAGAGATTTATTTAGCGACTACTACAAAGTAGCGCCGCAAAAGTTTCAAAATGTTACCAACGGTATAGCGCACAGGCGGTGGATTGGCGAGGCAAACCCTCTGCTTACCGCATACCTTAAAGAACTTATTGGCGACGGATTCTTAACCGATGCAGATGAGCTTGAAAAATTGCTTGTATACAAGGGCAACCGTGATGTTTTGGATAATCTAGCGGCAATCAAGCACAAAAATAAGGAGCGGCTTGCCGCATACATCAAGTTGGCTAACGGCGTTACCGTTAACCCCCACGCAATATTGATGTGCAGGTAAAGAGGCTGCACGAATATAAGAGGCAACTGCTTAATGCGCTGCAAATACTAGACCTTTATAACCGCTTGAAAGAAAATCCCGACCTAGATATCACCCCAAGAGTATTTGTATTTGGGGCAAAGGCGGCAAGCTCTTACCATATGGCGAAGCTGGTTATTAGGCTGATATATATGATAGGAGAGCTTGTAAATAAGGACAAGAGCTTAAAGGGCAAGCTAAAGGTGGTTTTCTTGGAAAACTATCGGGTGAGCCTTGCCGAAATAATTATGCCCGCAACCGAAATTTCGCAGCAAATTAGCATTGCGGGCAAGGAGGCGTCTGGCACGGGCAATATGAAGTTTATGCTAAACGGCGCAGTGACGATTGGCACAATGGACGGCGCTAATGTGGAGATTCACGAGCGGGTAGGTGACGAAAACATATTTATTTTTGGCTTGCTTGCCGATGAGGTGGAAAGGTTGTACAAACACTATCTCCCATCCGAATACTACACCAGCGACCAACGCATAAAGAGGGTTATTGATATGCTAAGGGCGGGCATCAACTCGGTTAGCTTTGCCGAAATAGCCGATAGCCTAATATTGGGCGGCGGCGGGATAGCCGACCCCTATATGGTGCTTGCCGACTTTGCCAGCTACTGTGATGCTCAAGAAAGGGTGGACAGGGCATATAAAGACAAGTATAGATTTATGCGGATGTCACTTGTTAATATTGCCAAAGCGGGGTTCTTTGCAGCAGATAGAAGTGTAAAAGAATATGCCGACAGAATTTGGCGGATAGAACCGGTAAAATAAAATGTTCCTCTTTAATTCACGGGACACCTATTATAAACAACCCTTTGGCGCTCTTGCCGAGGACGAAAAGGCAAATATAACCT
>JBAZCO010000004.1:0-37116 GCA_041654915.1 Clostridia bacterium
CGGGTTGGGAGCAAAGAACCGTGGCTATGCTTACCGCACGCCGTTCTAACGCAATGAGCTTGCAAGGCAGCGGCACAGACAGCGACCCGTTCATCATAGATAGCAAAGCAAGCCTAAAGGCGCTAGAAATATTCCCCTATGCTAACTTCTTGCAAACCGCCAATATTATAGTTTCTGACTTTGAAATGCTCAATCTAGACAGCACATTTACTGGTGTTTATGACGGTGGAGTATATTCACTAATTGCACCCACGATTGAGCTAGAGGGCGACTTTGGCGGCTTCTTTGGTGTTCTGCAAGGTACAATTAGGAATGTTAAGCTTGTGGATGTTGTTTACAATTTCTCTAGCCCCAATGCAGAGGCATTTTATGGCGGACTTGCCGCAGTTATGTTGGACGGCGCATCCATTTACAATGTGATAGTTAGCGGCTCAATGAATATTACCAGCACTAACGAAAAAGGTCGCATATACGCAGGTGGTATTGTCGGTGTTGTAAGCTCTGGACAGGTTGCCGAAACAATAAGCTTGGTAAATATAAATATAACCGAAACTTTCTTTGCAGTGGTTGGCGGTATTGTCGGACAAGCTGAGGGCGAATCTGAACTAAATAACCTTGTCAGCCTTGCAAGGGTGACAGTTAATTATAGCGGAGGCGGCTTGATAGGCTCTTCCGTGGGGGCAGTACACGGCACGAGTTCGGTAACAGGAAGTGGCATCCATAATATAAGCGGCAATACCTATGCCAACGGCAGAGTGTTTGAGTCTAGTATCGGCAGTGCCGCAAGGGGTAACCTAAGCTCAATATCTGCAAGCGACTATTACAGCGCTGTTTCCGCAGAGGGCGGCATAGTAATAAGTGGCTCTGATGTGCTTTCACTAATAGAATCCCTCTACCCGTTCTCGGGCGGCGCAGGTACATTTGCCAATCCTTTCATTATCTCAAGTTACACCGAACTCCTTAGGGTGGGCGACTTTATGTATGCGACATTTGAGCTTGCAAACGATATTATTGTAGGCGACTATGACGGTAACGGGGTTGTAGATGCAAATTACAATTACAACTTCCAACCCATAGGTAAGGGCGCAGTATTTACCGGAACTTTGGACGGTAAGAACTTCTCCATATCCAATCTTACGGATTCGCTATTTGAAATCAACGCAGGACAAGTGCGCAATCTGAACCTTAATGTTTATTATGCCGCTTATGGCGAAAATTCACCTGAGCTTATGGGCGACCCACGGGCAAAGGTATTACAAGGCAACCAAGATGTCGTGTTTGGCGCAGTTGCTAAATACAACAGAGCGGGCGGCGATATCAAAATGGTAATCGTAAACGGCGAGATTAAAATACAAAATCCTGGACGGGGCAGATTGAAAGTGGGCGGCATTATCGGTGTTGCAACGGGCGGCAAAATAATGGGTTCTATCAGCCACGCAAACATAGATATCTCATCGGTAACAGCAGACATTGGCGGCATAGTTGGCTCGGTGGACGGCAACATTAAGATAGAGGAGAGCATTATGTTAACATACAATGTTATCCTAGAAAGAATTAATGCCTATGGCAGCGTAATAAATGCAGGCTTAATTGCCGGTGCAATACGCTCCGACAAAGCGGAAATAGACCTTAACAATCAAGCCTCATCAGCAAAGGTATTTATCAACGGCACTCAAGCTCTAGAGGGTGAGGAACTCGTAGGACTCAATCCCTATGCCTAAGAGTTAAAACATAGGGCGCAAATTTAAATGTAGGGCAATAGTCCTCCAAACAATAACCGTTACCGCAAGCGTTTGCATTCCAAACAGCTTGCGGTAATTTTTTTTGCAGTCTATATTTTTAACTGCACACTTTTGCTAAGTCTTATATGCGCTTTGCTTGCCAACCCCTAGCGTACCGCCTATACACTTCGGCGGTTACTTTTAGTAAAATCATCCCAACCCCCCTTGTCAAATTACTACTGCCATACCTTATCCAACTTTTTGCGCTCTGTATTTCTAATATGGATTTCTTTTAATATAATTAGGGAACTATACTCTTTAGTTCCCTAATAACCCTCCTTTCTCATATATTCCTCATATTATAAAAGTTATAACATAATTCTATCGTTACTTTGTTAACATTCAAACCGTTAGTTCCCCCCTTATCTTTAGGAGTCGCTAGTCGCTCCTATAAATATAAATAAAATATCCAAATGGGGGAAATAGAACGGGCTTTTTTGTTTTACTTTTTTGCCCGAACTGCAAAAAAGTAATATAGTATATAAATAAAAGGGAAGTTTTTTTGAAAGCTTAGGTTGCCCTTAGATGCATAACCCATATATCTTAATAATTTACCACCATTTATTTTATTACAAACTTACCTATCCATATTAAAAATTGATATTGATAACACAATAGCGAAAAGATATAATAATATTAGCAATATGCTAATATTGGGGAGTGTTTCCGCCTTGCTTTTTGGGTGGGGGAATTGATTTGTGAGAAGTGGAGTGTAGAGTGGTAGGGGTGGTGTAGAATAGTAGGTTAAAGTTTAACCGCTCATATCTAATCTCTTTTTAGGGCATTAAAAAAGCCACCTGTTTAGGTGGCTTTACCTCGACTGTAGTTTAGGTGTTGTTAGACAATATATCCTTGTGCAAGCATATCTGCTTTTAGTTGCTTATATTCCTCATAAGCGGCTTTTGCCTCGGGTGGCGCATTAGTGTCAATATAATATTCTATATCTAACTCATCACCACCCTCTATTTGTCGTGTGCACATATAGTCCACGAACTTATCCATAAACTCTCTTGAAATCATTTGCTTATTCTCCTTTTTTAAAGTGAAAGTTAGCAGTCTATTACATAAACCTTTCAAACCGCTCCTTACCCGCTTTGCAAATGGGGCAAATGTGGGGAGGATGATTGTTTGCAGAAAGATAACCGCACACTTCACAGCGGTATACGGGGTAGGGAAGGGCGGTTAACACAGGTGTTTCTAGTTTGCGCTCCTCTTTCTCTTTCTTTAAGGCTTGCCGCTCTGAGAGAGAGGGGCGTCTTTCGGGTACAGGAGCGGCGGGATTGCCGTCTGTTACATATAAGGCACAAAAACAAGCGCCATACTCTGCTAAGTCATCATCACGATAAATGCAAGGGCATACAATATCTAAGTTATCCTCTTTCTCGCCTTCGTAAAGGCGGCAGGGACAAGTTTCTAAGCCATAGCGGTCTTGGTTGCTTAGCATACCTTCGGCGAGCATAGCTACAAATTTTTCGTCTGGATTAAGCTTGTAGCCAATAGAGTCTTTTTTTAGTTTTTCGTATCTTTGCTTTACTCTCTCGTTCATAATTTTATCTTTAAATTATCCTTGATTGGTGATAAGCGCACGAAGTCTGGTTTCGTCAAAGCCAGCTACTACTTCTTCACCGCCGTTTATTATCGTGGTAGGGAAAGACAGTCTAGGATTAAAAGCCATAACCTCGTCTTTTGCTTTTTCCCTGTCATCACCATTTAAGGTATCAACATCAACAAAGGCAAACTTAATGCCGTTATCTCTAAACAATTCCTTTGTCTTGCGACACCAGCCGCAGGTGCTTAGGGAATATATCTTAATGTCGCCTATATCTATGCCATCTAATTGTACAAATTTTGCCATCAAAAACTCCAAATTTTAGTTATTTTCACTTATAATTATACCTTATACGGGGTGGGCTGTCAATTGAACAGACGCTAGCAAATCAACTATTTAGCCGTAGATAACTGAAAGTTCCAAGCATCACGGCACATATCTAGCAAACTTCTTTTTGCCGTCCAACCAAGCATCTCGGCAGCCTTTTTGGGGGAGGCATAACAGCTGGCAATATCCCCTAAGCGGCGAGGCGCTATCTTGTAGTTTATTGGCTTGCCGCTTGCTCTTTCAAAAGCGGCAATCATTTCTAGCACGCTATACCCCGTGCCTGTTCCCAAATTGAGAGCCTCTGCACCAAATTTTTCTATGTTTTGCAGGGCGGCTAAATGCCCTTCAGCCAAGTCCATAATGTGAATATAATCTCTCACCCCCGTGCCGTCGGGCGTGTCATAGTCATTGCCAAACACGCTAAGATATTCTAGCTCTCCTGTCGCTACCCGTGCTATATAGGGCATAAGGTTGTTGGGAATACCGCTTGGGCTTTCGCCAATCAAGCCGCTTTCGTGTGCGCCAACGGGGTTGAAATACCTAAGTAGCGCTATGTGCCAAGAATTGTCTGCGGCATAAGTGTCACGCAAAATATTTTCTATCATCAATTTGGTAGAGCCATAAGGGTTGGTGGTAGAAAGAGGAAAATCTTCGGTAATGGGTAACGATTTGGGGTTGCCGTATACGGTTGCAGATGAGCTAAAGACAAGCTTTTTTACTGCAAACTTATCCATAACTTGCAAAAGAGTGAGTGTGGAAACAAGGTTGTTTTCGTAATATTTAAGGGGTAGTTGGCAGCTCTCCCCCACAGCTTTTAGTCCCGCAAAATGTATTACGGCAGATATTGTATGCTCGGTAAAAATACGCTCTAACAGGGCTTTATCTTGCACATCGCCTTCATAAAATGCAAGCGGAGCATTAGTAGTGAGTTTTTTCACATTTTCTATTGCAGAGTAGCTGCTGTTGGAAAAATTATCTATTGCCACTACTTCGTAGCCCGAATTAATAAGGGTGACAATTGTATGCGAGGCAATATAACCCGCCCCGCCGGTGATAAATATTTTCATATCCAATTCTCCTTAATATGAAAGGGTCTTATTGTGTATGGTTGAAATAGCTTGTTTTTTCGAGGTTTTGGCTGCTTGTTCTCTACTTTTGGATACCTAAAGAGTGCTTTTTAACTATCGCATTCATCTCATCAAACACAGATTCCATATCGGCAACCATTTTTATTTGGGTGCGAGTTCTGTCCAAGTTATGCCCTTTGCGATGAATTTTGAAGTAGGTATCACCCATTAAATGGTCGGTAAGAAACCGCATACCGCATTCATATGTCATTAGTATTGCCCCAAATGCCATATTTTCTACCTCAGAAGGGGTGAGGATATCCTTTACTTCGCCTATAAACCCAGCGGTAAAAGCCTCAAAATGCTCAAGAGAAAAAGCTACTTTGGACAAGTCCTGTTCGTCCTCTGCGCCAAGGTTTGCCCCCGCACGAATACTGTCGCCAAAGTCGTAGAGTATTGAGCCTGCCATAACCGTATCTAGGTCTATTGCGCAAACCGCTTTTTCCTCTACTAGGTCTATCATCATATTGTTTAGTTTGGTGTCGTTGTGAGTAACACGAAGAGGAATGTCGCCGCTTGCAATAAGACGGGTAACACGGCTTGAATAGTCGGCTCTATCCACAAAAAACGCTACTTCCTCTGCCACACCTGCCAGTCGCCCCAATGGGTCTGCCTTTACTGCGGCAATAAACTTGTTATATCTATCCTCGGTATTGTGAAAATTGGGAATGGTATCTATTAATTCGGAAGTGGGAAACCCATCTAGGTATTTTTGAAAAAGCCCAAACCCCGAGCCGGATATTTCAAACTGTTTTAGCGTAGGCACGCTCTCTATGCTCACTGCACCGGGGATACAATTGTAACAACGGAAGTAGTTGCTAAGAGCGTCTTTTACAAAATTTTTGCCGTCCCGTGAATGTATTAATCTTAGCGCTTTGGTGGTGTCGCCGTTAATGTCCTTTAATCTATCAATTATGTATTCGGTAACCTTACGGATGTTATTCATTAACCCTTCCACATCTTTAAAGACATTGTGGTTTATCCTTTGCAAGATATAACAGTACTCTTGATGGGCATCACGCACGATTACTTTATAGGTATCGTTAATGTGTCCCGAGCCATAAAGCTCACAATTATATACTGCACCTTCAATTTCAAAGCTATTTATTATTGATTGTAAATTTATCACTATTTCTCCCGACGACCTTATACTCATTTTATGTAAATTATAACATTGTGTTTACGATAATGCAAATACTATCGCCTTTTTATGAAGTCTAGTTGGTAAAAATGTGCAAAGTGTCCGATACAATTTTGCAGTTTAGCGTGCAGCTGTCGAACACCTCGCCGTCCACTTGAGTTTTTAAGGATACGCCGTCCTCGGAAAGCATACGAATAAAAAACTCTTTGCCGCTGTGGCACTCGGTGCAAGGCTCGTCTATATGCTTACCTTTTAAAAACTTGAGCAGTAAGGGGATAACCTTAGCTTTTGGCACACGGTTTATGATTACAAGGTCTAACATTTTATCGTCAAGTTTGGAGCGGGGAGAGATTGGCATACCGCCGCCAATGTGAGTGCCGTTTGCAATCGCCATAATAAATACTTCCCGCACTTGAGTTTCGCCGTCAATGGTAAGCTCCATTTTGTGGAACTTTAGGTTAATCAATGATTGGAGCAGGGCGATATAGTACTTTAGTTTGCCCTTAAAAAACTTTATTTTTGCGTACCTCAATAGGATATCCACATCCATACCTGCCCCGGCGCAGTTGAGCGCACGCTTTTCGTCCAAGGCTATAAAGTCGAGGTATCGACTTTTCCCGTCCAATATTATTTTTAAGTTATCAATGGGATTTTTGGGGAGTTTTAAGGGGCGCACAAAGTCGTTGCCCGTGCCGCAAGGGATAAAGCCAACTGTAATTTTTGCAAAGTCGGTTATGCCGTTTAGCGTTTCGTTATATGTGCCGTCGCCGCCCATTACGATAAGATTGGTGTGCTTGTCCCTACTGTTTAGCTCGGCTACAATTTGGGATGCGTGGTTTTTGCGCTTGGTAAAATGTGCAGTATAGGTGATGCCCCGTTTTGTTAGCTCACTCTCCACCATGGCATAAGCCTTGATACTCTTTCCCTTTCCCGCAATGGGATTTATGATAATATCGTACATATCACTCCTCGTAATGCAAAAACATTTGGTAAATTTTGATAATAAAAGAATAAGGGATAATTTGTGTTTTGTCAAGTATGGTAACACCTCATTTAATTTTCAAATGACTGTTATTAGTGCATCAAGAATATATTAATCATATTTTTTTAAAACAGCCGAGGAGTTAAGACAATGAGTACCAATTTTATGATATAATCAATGTACAAGGCAAAATGGAGATAGATATGGACAAACACCAAACGGTTATCGCAATAATTTATGACTTTGACAAGACTCTCTGCACCAAAGATATGCAAGAATATAGCTTTATTCCAAGGCTAAAAATGCATCCGTCCGAGTTTTGGGCGGAGGCCAGAGAGCTTGCCGAAAAGAACAAGATGGACAGCGTATTGGCATACTTGTATCTAATGCTAAAAAATGCGGCAAAGGCAGGGCAGCGAGTTTGGCGGGAGGACTTTGTTGAGCTAGGGCGGCATCTTGAGTTTTTTTCGGGGGTTAAAGAATGGTTTGCGCTCATTGAGGAGGCGGCAAAAAGTTATGGCGCAACCATAGAGCATTATATTATCTCCTCTGGTCTTAGAGAAATAATTGAGGGTTCGGAGATTTTTGCAAACTTTAAGGAAGTATTTGCCTGCGAATTTCTATATGAGGAAAACGGCGGGGCAAGTTGGGCAAAAAATGCGGTGAATTACACGACAAAAACGCAGTTTTTATTTCGTATAAACAAGGGGATACTCGATATCTCCGAGGATGACAAGCTTAACAATTACACGCCCGAGGAGGAGCGGCGCATACCCTTTCGCAATATGATATATATAGGTGACGGACTTACCGATGTGCCTTGTATGAAATTAGTAAAGTCCAACGGGGGATGTTCGCTTGCCGTCTACCCTCAAGGCGAAAAAGGGCGGGTTAAAGACTTGCTATTGCACGAGAGGGTGGACTTTATTGCCGCCGCTGACTACACAAAAGGCGGGGAGCTATATGAAATAATTAAAGATGTGGTTAGAAAGATGAGTGTTCACGACCAACTCTTTGCAAAGAGCAGCCGTCAATTAAAGATGCTTGGGGTTAAAGACGGAAAACAAGAATAACTAAAAACAACAAAAGACAAATAAAAAAAGCCCTCCGCTATTAGATAACCTTGGATAGCAGAGGGCTTTTATTGTTAGCGCAAAATAATGTTAGTCCTCAATAGGAGCAAATTTTGCATATATGGTCATAGTAGATGTGGGATATTTGGTGGGGTTATAAGGATTGGTTAAAGCGGCATCTGTATACCAGCCCACAAAAACCTTGCCTTCTGGTGGGATTAAGAGACCGAAACCATGAGTAGCATCTGCCATAAGTGCAAGCTGTTCGGCGGGGGAAGCGCTGTGCGCTTTAAGCCAATTTATGCGGCTTGTATTATTGTCCTCATAGTAGGGTTGTAGCGTGCCTTCCCCTGCACGCAAATTGTAATAATAGAATGGCGAAAGTTTGGGGTATAGGGTGATGTTTCCCGTAGGATAAGAGGTGAACTCTTTTGTAAGTGCTTTGTCGGTAAACCACCCGTTAAATGCCGTGTTGTTAGCCGAAGTACCACCGGAATAGTCATTAGACAACTCATCATAGAGGTCGGCAAAGGTGTATTCTTCCGACTCCGTTAGCGGTATATTTAGGTAAAAGTCCAAATTGTTTGGCGTTAAATCGGCATCGTCAAAGTTGAACTCTACACAGATAGCGGGTGTAAATTTTGCGTGGTAGGTTGCGTTGGATGTGGGGAAAACATCGGGAGCAGGAGTGGAAAAATTGCTGTTGGTATACCAACCCTCAAATATCTTGCCACGCTTGGTTACCACCACATTGTCAAGGTTGGTGTCACGGCCCGCTACTCCCATTAGCTTGGGAAGGGGGTAGGTGACATCGGCATTAAGTGTGATTGTCACAAGCGGTAACCACTTGGCATAAAGTGTGGTGTTTGCCTTGATTAAACCGTTATCATTATAAACGGGATTAGCAAAGTCCGCATCGGTAAACCAACCGTAAAACACATAACCCGCCTTATGTACATTGGTTACCCTATCAATATCCTTAATAATGGTGCAGTCTTTCCAAGTACTTTCGGCATCGGGCAAGAGTTTTCCGCCGTTTAACTCAAGTTTTGCTGTGGGGACATCCCATTTGGCATAGACGGAGTTATTCTCACCGTATCCCACTTGATATTTGCCTTCTATCGGTAGTTGGAAATTACTGTCGTAATACCAGCCTAAAAACTCGCCTTCTTCTACGGGAGTGGGCAAATCTATTTTCTCGCCTCTAACTTGGTCGTATAATGGAGAGGTCGTGGTGTTTGATAAATAGACGGAAGCGTATGTGGTGGGCGTGGTTAGGTCGCCTTTGTTGGTTGGCATTTGCACAGGGTCATCATAGCTAAATTCCATTTGAATGGACAAGTTATTTGCATCTCTTAATTGCCGCTCATTATCAGACACATAATCCTCTACTATTGCATAACCAATGTGGATGCCTGATAATTTACTGTTTGTTATTTGGTAGTTTAGAGTAAGTGTTCTCACCTTTGCGTCAATCATAATCTTGGCGGCGTAAGTTATACTTGCTGTATCGGGCATGGTGTCCTCTGGTTCTGCTTTGTATGCGTTGCCATAAACACTAACCTTGCCAAAGTCACCGCCGTAGGATTTGGCTCTTTCCACCTCTCCCATATACTGATGTATAATATTTTGGTAATAATTGTTTAGTGTGTTTTCAGCATCCAAAAGCGACTTTTTGGCTTCCCATTCATTAACTTTGTAGTGCATAGTTGCGCCGCTAACATTGACAAAAACCGAATAGTAATCACTGCCCTCTTTGCCAATATAGCTTTCGGTTGTGCCGTAAGTGCTTTCATATCTTTCGTAGACGACAAACTCATTGCCGTTTTTAGAATAAGCTCTTGTTGAATGATATCCAGCCGCAATTTGTGCGGTTACGGTGTCGCCAAGTTCAATTTGTGAGAGAATATCCTCGGCTGACTGCATGGTTATTTCAATTTCGTAGTCATCGTTGGTGAAATCCGAGCCATTGTTACAAGCAACTAATGCAACGCTAAGGCAAAGCAGTATTGCTAAAATTCCGATTATAAACTTGTTTTTCATTGTTACACCCCATATTGAGAATTTAATAATAATATTATAGTTTACAAAAATGCAATAGTCAATAGTATAAAAAAGCAAAACAATAGTAAGTGTTTTTAACAATAAGAAAAATTGCAGTTTTATTGATTATTTGCGGGATAAGTGGCAACTTTTTGTTGAGAGCGGAAGTTGAAACTAAAAAGGAACATAGCGACTGCCGCTCCCGCTCCTATGTATATAATCACATCTAAAGACCCAAACAAAACAAATGCAAGCGGAGCAACTATTTTGGCAAGGGCAAGAAAAAACTCTCGTCTTGTTTGGTTGTAATGCACTTGCTTTTTCCTCTTTATCATAGCGTTATAAGAGGAGAATTGGGAATAAAGTTTAGTGGAAAAACAGCAACAACGGCAGCGTACAAATAATATGCCGCCTTTTGCTCCTTAAAAATTGCAGTGAGAATGAGCAGTGCTGCAAGCGTTGGCGGGCAAACTGCCATAGCA
Source organism: Clostridia bacterium (assembly GCA_041654915.1). GTDB lineage: Bacteria > Bacillota > Clostridia > Christensenellales > DTU072 > JBAZCO01. The sequence continues at coordinate 10,506 of JBAZCO010000004.1, forward strand.
ATATTATACCAACCCTTTTTATGAAAAATATCGCCAACTTTAATAAATATAAGTTGCAGCGCTCTAAAAATCACAAGCATCGGTAAAGCAAGGGTGAATAAACCTTGATTTACCACCAAATAAAAGGGCAGTATTTCAAAAGCAACACCGCTAAACAGCCCAAGCGAAAGGTGGAAAAAATCTCGCTTGACATCCCGATACGGCTTTTTTATTTCCTCGCTCAACACTTTTGTGTTAAGAATAGCTATGTCGTTTTTTATAAAAATCAAGGGCAGTAAGGAAAGAAAAAGGCAAGCCGCCGCTACAACAAAGGCAGGTACGATTGGGAGTTTAATGCCAAGTTCCGCTATGCCTGCAAGAAGTAGCCCCGATGCAAACGGCATTTGGATAACCGTAGCAAGGCTATTGGGAACTGTAACAGCGAATATTATGTTGAGAGAGGTATTGTAAAATATTTCGGACAGCGCAAACAGCAAAGCGATAAGCAGTACGGTTGGGTAGGAAAAGCTGATAAAAACAAGTGTGAGGCTTGCTGCAAAAAAAAGAAGGGTGTGCATAAGCATCAATAAAAGGGGCTTACACCTTGTCCAACTTCTTATTGCGGGGGCAACGACAGCGGATGCGCAATATTTAGCAAGAAAAAATGCTAGCGCAAGCGTTAGGTTGTTGGTTGCCGTATATATGTATATAGGCACGACAAAATTAACAATAAACCCAGCGCACCCATATAAAAATCTATGGACGGGCAATGCGTACTTTACTCTTAAAGCCAAGTTTTTTAGCTGCTCCTTTATTTGTGTTTTTACTAGGATAAAAGGACAAGTTTTTGCTTATTTAAATTTGCAAAAACCAAATGTATAAAATAATGTTACACTTGCAATAAATGCAACTCAACTATCTCACTTTTAGTTTGGCAAACAGTCTGCCAAGCGCCGCCTGACTAAGCTTATATTCGGCACGGCTCTTTGCCTCTTTTAACCGTCTTTCGTATTCCTCAATTTCCCGCTTTACCTTGTTAATTTCAATTTCGTCCGCCCACTCTGCACTGCGGCAAAATATTGTAGCTGTGTTATCGGTTACTAATAAGAACCCTTCGCCGTTAACTATTTCCAATGTTTTTTCGTCGTCGGCAACAGACATCACAGACGGGAGTAATCCAATGGCAATGGGCATATGGTCGGCAAGGATTTCGGTATATCCTTCCGAAGTTTCGACAATGACGCCGTTTACTTCCCCGCCAAAAAACTTTTGTTCGGGGGTATTGATTTCCAGCTTAAACTTTTTTACCACTTTTTTTCTCGAACCTATCCTTGATTTCTCCAATATTACCAGCAAAGTAGAAAAGACTTTCGGGTATATCATCGGTTTCGCCGTTTAGTATGCTAAGAGCGCCGTCAATTGTTTCTTCACGGCGTACAAAGCGCCCCTCCATATTGGTATAAACTCCCGACACATAAAAGGGCTGTGACAAAAAGCGTATCAATTTTCTTGCACGATACACGGCAAGCTTGTCGTCCTCGGAAAGTTCTTGCATACCAAGAATAGCGATGATATCCTGCAGTTCCTTGTGACGCTGTAATAATTCAATCGCCCGCCGTGCGGTCTTGTAGTGCTTTTCTCCAACAATATCCGGTTGCAAAACCAAAGATGATGATGCCAATGGGTCTATTGCGGGATATATCCCTTCCTCTACAATTTTTCTAGACAGCACGGTAGTTGCGTCTAGGTGGCTAAATATTGCCGCAGGGGCGGGGTCGGTAAGGTCGTCCGCCGGCACATATATTGCCTGTATTGATGTTATAGATGCTTCGGTGGTAGTGGTGATGCGCTCCTCTAGCATACCTATATCGTTGGCAAGGGTGGGTTGGTAACCTACCGCAGAGGGCATTTTACCTAGCAAAGCCGACACCTCGCTGCCCGCTTGCACATAGCGGAATATGTTGTCGATAAACAAAAGCACATCTTGCTTTTTTACATCACGAAAGTATTCTGCCATAGTAAGTCCGGTAAAAGCCGCTCTAATTCTTGCGCCCGGCGGCTCGTTCATCTGCCCGAACACCAAGGCGGAGTTGTGCAGCATTCCGCTTGATTCCATATCGCTTATCATATCGTGACCTTCACGAAGGCGCTCCCCCACCCCTGTAAAGATTGAGTAACCGCCGTGTTCTACTGATATACTGCGAATAAGTTCGAGAATAAGCACAGTTTTACCCACTCCCGCACCGCCAAACAGTCCAATTTTACCGCCCTTTGGGTAGGGAGTAAATAGGTCGATAACCTTGATGCCTGTTTCTAATATTTCGGTTTCGCTGCTCTGCTCGTTAAATTTTGGCGGCAAACGGTGAATATTCCATTTGGTTAATGACTCCACTTCGCCCTTGTCGTCTATTGGCTCGCCAAGCGCATTAAAAACTCTGCCAAGCACAGCTTTGCCCACAGGTACGGTGATTTGCTCACCCGTTGCGATAACATCTGTGCCACGAAACAGCCCCTCATTTGCATTTAGGGCGATTGTCCTGACAACTTTGTTGTGCAAAAACCCCGCAACTTCAAGTACAACCGTGGTGTCCTCGCACTCTGCAACAAGTTTTTCGTACAGTTTGGGAAGTGCGGCGGCAAACTCCACATCAACAACAGGACCAATTACCCGCACCACTTTACCTATATTTTTAATCCCCATCGTATTCCTCCGCAACAGCCGCCGTGATTTCGGCAATTTCCGTAGTTATTTGCTCCTGACGGCTGCGATTATATTCAAGCTTTAATTTTTCCAACATTTCCTCGGCATTTTTGGTAGAGCCGCTCATTGTCACCATTCTTTCAATATGCTCACACTTTACCGACTCTATTAAAGCCGTATATACGGCGCTAAGCACATACTGCGGCACAAGAATGTCGAAAAGCTCTTTCATAGACGGTTCAAATGTAATGCCTGCAAACTCATTTATTTCCTCGTTCAAAAACATTCTTCGTGACAGGGGCAGCAGCCTTTGCATAACTGCGCTTGTAGCATTGCCGTCATCGGTGGTAAATATTATGTTTACCTCGTCGGTAGCACCGCTATCAAAGAGGTCAATCAGTACCGAAGTAATGCGTGCGGCATCGTCAATTGAGGGATTTTGGGCAGAAAACAAGAATTCTCCCTCGGGGTTTAGCATACTTTTTTCAAAAAACTCATATGCCATATACCCAATGGTGAAAATACGGGTATCATTTTCCGCATCCAAAATTGTGCTTTCGGCAAAGTTTAATACTCTGTGATTGTAGTCGCCTGCAAGCCCTGTGTCGCTGGCAATTACAACATAGGTGGAGTTTTTGCGCTCTCTCTTGGCAAAATATGCGTGGTCGATTTCTCCCGATTCCTTTAATATCGTCTTTATAGTGGCACGAACCTTATCTTGATAATGGTCGTTTTTTTCGTATTTTTCGTTTATTTTATAGTACTTTGCCATGCTAATCATTTTCATAGCATTGGTGATTTGGGCGGTTTCGCCTATCACCTTAATTCTTGACTTTAGGGCATTTATGTTACTGCTCACAGACCTTTCCCCCAACCTTCAACAAACTGCTCCGAAACTTCGGACAAGAGAGCAAACTCCTCTTTGCTAAGGGTGTGTTCTGTGCCGGATGTCTGTCCCAACTGCTCAAGGGCAAAGGCATAATAGCTGTCAAGAAAGCGAGATATGTCCGCTATCTTGATGCTCTTGAGGTAGCCATTAGTTATGGCAATAAGAAAGATTTCCTCTTTAAGTACGCTTAGAGGGTGGTGTTCCTTTTGCTTTAGAGCCTCTACTATTCTAGCGCCGCTTTCCAATGTTTTGCGGGTTTCCTCCTCAATTGATGCTCCAAACTGTGTGAATATTTGCAGTTCTTTGTAGTGAGAGAGGGCAAGACGAATTTTTGCGCTAAGCTTGTTCATCATCTTGTTTTGCGCCGAGCCACCAACACGGCTTACCGAGAGTCCCACATTTATTGCAGGTCTTATACCAGAATTAAACAACTCCCTTTCCAAATATATTTGTCCGTCCGTAATGCTTATGACATTGGTGGGGATATATGAAGAGATATCTCCCGCTTGTGTTTCAATTATGGGTAGTGCAGTGAGTGAGCCGCCGCCCGAACTAGCATTAAGTTTTGCCGCTCTCTCAAGCAGTCTGCTGTGAATATAGAAAATATCGCCGGGATACGCCTCCCTGCCAACGGGGCGGCGAAGTAAAAGTGATATCGTTCTGTATGCAACTGCGTGTTTGGATAGGTCGTCATATATAATGAGCGCATCCTTGCCTTCGTACATAAAATGTTCGGCTATCGCTGCGCCCGCATAGGGAGCAATGTATTGCAAAGAGGGCGGGTCGGACGCTGTGGAATAAACTATCACAGTATAGCGGAGTGCGTCGTGTTTTTTTAGTGTTTTTACCAACTTGTTAACAGAGGATGCCTTTTGCCCAATTGCAACATATACGCAATAAACGCCTTTGCCCGCTTGGTTGATAATCGCATCTACGGCAATAGATGTCTTACCCGTTTGACGGTCGCCTATAATCAGTTCCCTTTGCCCCTTGCCTATGGGTATCATTGCATCAATGGCAAGAATACCCGTATATAACGGCTCGTTAACTTTATCTCTCATACGAATAGGGGGAGCGTCGCTCTCCACCCGCCGATGGTTTTTTGTGCGGATACGCCCCAAACCGTCAACAGGCACTCCCAAAGGATTTACTATGCGCCCAAGCAGTTCTTTGCCAACAGGCACTTCCAAAATCTTGCCAATAGAATAGGCAAAGTCGCCGTATTCTATCTCATCGGCAGAGCTAAGCAGTATTGCGCCAACCGACTCCCGCTCCAAGTTCATAACCAGAGCAGGGGAATTTTTGCGCCCAATAACTATCAACTCGCCGTACTTGCAAGTGGAAAGTCCAGTAATTTTCACTATGCCGTCGGCAACAGATACCACTTTGCCATATAATTTTATATCAATATGATGATTTACAAGAGAACTTAGCCTATCTTTAATAAAATGCGGCAGTTCGGTTACAGAAATGCCTTTGCGCATATCCGCATACAGATTGTCATAATTTTTCTTTATCCTGTGCAACTCTGCAGTTAGGGATGCATCCACCAGCGTTTCGCCGTCTAGCACGATAATACCTATTACAGAGTCGTCCAGCACATAGTTAAAAGTTACCTCGCCGAGCGATTTGTTTTTTATTCCCTGTTCAAGAAGTTCACGCTGGTCTTGGGTAAGCTGCAAGGATGATTTGATTGTAATATTGCGCACCTTATACCCTCCTTTAGTCCTTCCACTCGTCTACAATTGTTTGAATAATCGCATTGTGGTCGTCAGGGTTAATTTCACGGCGCAGAATTTCCGATGCAACTTTTACCGCTAAGTCGGGAACGGTTTCGGCAAGCTCCTCTTTCATTTTTGCTTTTTGCGCTTGAGTATCCCGCACCGCTTTTTCGTAAATTGCTCGTGCCTCGTCTTTGGCATTCTCAATGATGATATTGCCTTCTTCCTTTGCCTTTTCTTGCGCACCTTCTACGATGCGCCGTTCTTCGTCTTTGGCATTTATAATCATAGCATCATAGCCCGCCCTGAACTCCTCGGTTTCTCTAAGCATCTCGGTTTTTTGTTCCTCGGCTTTTGCAAACTCTTCCTTGCGGGTATCTATTATCTTTTTTATTGGTTTATACAATAGAAAAGTAAACCCGACAAGCAGAATTACTAAGTTGAGCATATGCAATAATATTTCTAGAATACTGAACCCAAAAAATGAGTTCGTCGAAAGTAAAAGATAATTCACTTATCCCACCCGCCTCCTAATTAAAAATTTAAAGGATGATAAGCATTATTGCAATCAATAGTGCATAAATAGCAAGCGTTTCTATAAACGCAAGACCTAACATTAGTGCGCCCCTAATTTTCTTATCTGCGCTGGGTTGACGGCTCATAGCCTCTACCGCTTTGGATATGGAAACTCCCATAGCGATAGCGCAACCAATACCGACAACGGCAAACACGATTGCGGCGGAAATTTCTTTTAGGGACACCGCCGATAAGCTTAAAATGTTTAATAACGGCATATTTTTTTCTCCTTTAAATGTTGTAATTTTATTTTTTCACAAAAAGTGATTTTTATTTTGTATTTGTAAAACTAAGTTGATATTTTTGTCAATAGTTTTAAGTTGCAATTTTATAATGATTTAATCAAATAAATTTGGGTAAATGCAATTGTATTTAGCCTAGTTTAGTTTCGCTCCACCGCCTCCGATACAAATATTGTTGTAAGAGTGGCAAACAAGAATGCCTGAATACCTGCGTGGAACAAAGTAGTTACTATGGATGCAGCAGCGGGCAATACAAAGCTGGTATATAGAGATGCATAAAGTAGCTCCATAATTATATATCCGCTTGTGATAGCGCCAAACAACCTTAACGAAAGAGATAGCGGCACAGATAGGTCTGTAATGATATTTATTGGGTTTAGTAACCGCTTTGAGCGTTTTGCGATACCGAATTCACGGATTCCGCTAATATTTATCACAACAAAAGTCATCACACCAAATGCGACACAAGCGTTAATGGTAGAGAACACAGGACGCAGCCCAAGCAACTCTGCAAGCGTGGTCACTGCTATAAATGTTGCAGTAGTAAATGTGTAAGGACCTACCAAGTCGGCGTGCCTATGCACCCCTTCTGCCGATGCGCCGCTAAAATAACCAACAAGAGTTTCAAAAAAGAGCTGTGCCTTCCCCGGGGTCTTTGCTTTGGCAAATTTGGGTACGAGAAACACCCTTACTGCCCCGGCAATTAGCAAGAGAAGTAAAGTGAAAATCAGCCCCGAGATATACCCTGGAGTGACATCAACGCCTAAAAATTTTTGGAACGCCGGATTTAAGGCGTCCTGTACGATGCCGCCTAAGCCGTCACCGTTACCGCCCGTTTTGAACATAGTGATTTATTTCCTTGTAGTTGTGGTGTTAACCTCATTATATCTCAAAAAAGTTACGATAGCAAGCGTTTTTCAAGCCATTCCATTCCCTATAAGTGGTAATATTACACGGGGCGGTCTTAAATAGCGGTGGTTCTTTTTTCGATAAGAATTTTATAAAAAGAGAAAGCGAATTGAAAAATCGAAGTTTTTATTTGCTCCCAAACCTCAAGTTTATTGCTTTTTTGCCTTGCGGTGTGTGCCTGCAAGTAGCAAATATCAAACTTATCTCACTTATTTTTTCAAAATATCAAAAATTGCCTATACAAAGAGGCCAAAATGTCAAATTTTACTTGTTGTACAAATGTTATTGTTGGGTTAAGATGTAAATATGAAACAGAAATTTAGCAAACTTTTTATAATTTTAGTAATTTTGATGCTTTTGCTCTCAGCAATGTTTTTAGCTGGTTGTAAAGAGGATGCCGACAAAATTGACGCTAATTTTATGACTAGAGTTGACTTGCTTGAAAGTCAAGCAAACAGCATTGAGGACATTGCTATCAAACAGCAAGTAATGGATAATTATTTTGCTATTCTTGGAATGATAGAAAGCAAATCGCCTTATGAGGATATAGTAAACCTAATGGATGCAACAGAAAAAATGATAGCGGATTATATAAACAGCGCCATACCTCAAGCTATGATTGACGAAAAAATGTCGTATCAAACTATGTTGGAAATAATCCCCGATTATGTTGACCTAAAATGGCAAGTTTGGGATATGCTTGTGTTAGCCCAACAGGCTATATCCGATAGAGAAAAAGTTCCCCTCTCACAATTGTTAAGTCAATCAAAAGCAGCATTAGAAGGATACTTTGATGCAGACTTCTTATCTTATGATAATCAAATAAGAACCAATGCATTATTACAGTCAATTAAAACAGATATCAAAAAGAAAGAAAATTATGATTTTTTACTATTAAAATATAATGACATCGTAGACACCCACACCGATGTATATGCCGACAAGCTTCAAGAGGCGGAGATGCTATTGAATGAAAAACTTGCTTTAGAGGAAGGTTTTGTTGTTTCGGAAACGGAAGTATCGGCATTAAAAAGCTTTATAAGCGCAAAGAATCATATGGTAATGCCATCTTATAAATCCAAAGTGAGTAATGCGCTAAACGCTACAGGGGCAAATGAGACAGTTTATAATAATCTCTTTAATCTTTATAAGGATATAGATATAATAACATTCTCCAGCGCAGTTCCCGCTAAATCGGGTATGTACGATATGCTATCGAATACAAAAAGAGCAATTCTTGATAAGGTGAAGTTTGTGAGAGATAGCTATACACCTTTATATATTAAAGCAGAGGAGTATTATTTAAACAATAAGCTTGCAGAATGCTATGAGTATGTATTATTTATCAATAAATATATAACTAAAGGAGCTATTGCGCCGGCATTTACCGCACCTCCGAGAGGAGAGTTAAATGGGAGGTTGAGCGTGATAGCCGATTTTTTACCATCGCTATCAGGAGTTGCTCTCACAAGATTTAGCGTGGGCATTGAAAAAGCAGAGGCGATGATTTTAAACAATCAATTTAATGATTGTGAGGCATTGATAGCAGGTTTGGAAATTGCGCTTATCGATTTGGGATATCAAATACCGCATTATAGATTGGCTTGGCTAACCGGAATAGACTATATGGCTTACAGCCCCTCACAGTTTCCTTACAGCCAAGGTTGGCATGCACCTTTGCATACATATATGAACAATGCTTACAATACGCAATCGGCAGAGGATGAGCAGGTTTTATATAATTATATTGATACATTGATTAACGGCTTGGGCGAAATGGCGGGAATGCCGCAGGATAGGAACAGGTATTGGAGCGGCTATAACACCAAAGAAATATATACCGACGCCGACTTGGAAAACTATTTATATAATATTGATTTTAATAATATAAGCAATAATTATTCGGTCGCTATGCTGCCCTATGTGTCCTTGGGAAAAGCAAGCGCAGATGCAACCATTCTCACCCAAACGATGCGGGTGTCTGTACATCTCACATACTACGCCTTGACAGCTTTAAAAATGTATGAGGGTGACGCCGGCAAGCAAGAGCTTTATAATTTTAATTTAAACAGCCTCAAGGCAAGCGTCAACAATTGGATGCGTTTACAAGAATTTGCTGGCAACGGAGTGTTTCCTTTCCCCGACATCAGTTCTATGGGCGGCAATGTAGGTAACACTTGCAAGGCGCTTATTGCAGCGGGCATCCCTACCAAAACCGATACTGTTCCCCTCAGTCAAGGCGGTTTGGGTAAATGGATAATTGAAGATTATCTTACAGATGGCGGCTTGCAATATGACAATGGTCTTATAGTTGGAGCAATGTACTATGTTTGGGATTATTTTAAAGATAAAGATGCGGAATTTGCAAACAGAATCAAAGATTCGATACTTTGGAATGCCGATACATTTCTTTTGAATCATAATCTTGTAAAAAACTTTAATTACAACTCTTTTACGGTAGAGGCGTTAGCATACGCTTATGCGCTAAGCAACGACAACACATATTTGGAAGATGCGATAAAGAAATTCAAGTACGGCACAATAAGCGGAATGATGACTGAAGGTAAGATGATTGGACGCTGGTTTGATAATCACAATGCAAAGATGGTCTATCAAACTATATTGGCAAGAGGGGCTGGAACACTTTTGAAGTTTTGCCCTGCCGACCACGCATACTATACCACGCTAAAAGAGCTTACAGCGATGGCATATCAGGGCGTATTTAACGAAATAATCACATACGGCTCTTGCCCAGACGGCAGTTATTATGAAAGCTTGCTTTTAGAAATGTTAAACTTGTATTCCGACAGCTATGGTTGGACGGAAGATTATATTACTACAATGAATATCATAACCAATGCTTTTATGCAAAGAGATAATTACGGCACGGAGAATTTTGACAAGTGCAGTATGTATGCATCTCCATTATGGGTTTATATTCAAAACTTGAGGAAAGAACAAAAATGAACAAACAGTATGCTGCCTACAAAAAATTCTTTACTGTTATGCAAGCCAAGCATAACATTCAAGATGCAAAAATATTGCGCAAACTTACTGCTTTGGGAAGAGAGGCAGAGATTGCCTTGTATAAAGAGGAATTTGACCTAAGCATCTCAAAGGCGGAGGAGATTGAGAAACTTTTGAGCGGCGAAGGATTTATTGTAAAAAACAGACAGTTTAATTATCGGATAGATAATAATATTCAAAAAATCGGACAAGAGATAAGAGCGCAATACGCCCAATTGATTTTGCAGCTTAAAAGCGCTATGTCCCAAGACGACCTTGCGGGCATATACACGATTTGCAACAAGTTGAAGGTGCTGTTGCAAGACGAAGCTTGCAAGACGGAAGTGCCAGCGCTATATTTTAACAAAGTCGCCAAAAACGCAGATTACAGCACAATCAAAAAGATGTATAATGCGCTTGCGGAAAATGCAAATTATCCTTATTTAAATTATTATTGCACGGGGAGATATCCTGACTCTAATGATGTGGAGATATATTTGCGAACAGGCTGCGAAATGATAAACTCGGCATTTGCCTGCATAGACAACGGCACGATAAGTCAAGAAAAAAGGGAAAGTCTTATGACTCAGGCCCAACAGGGCTTAGATAGCCTGCTTACCGTGCAGGCGGAAAGCGGAGTATTTCCGTTTCCAGATATGCGCAAAGTAAATCCGTGGTTTGCGCCAATGATAGAAAAGATTCTTGAAGGTCTTGACGAAAAGGAATATATTCAAAACGGTTGGATTGTCAAGGGCGTGAGGGGCGACGGAGGTCTGCAGTTTGATAATGCTCTTTGTGGCAGTATCCTGATTGAAGGCTATAAAAGGTTTAAAAACAAAAGATATCTTGAGGCGGCAACTAGGGCGGGAGATTGGGCATTGGAGCAAGATATTGTAATTAATTTTAATTATAATGCGTTTAGCGTTAAGCTATTGTCAGAACTTTTTGAGGTGACAGGCAACAACAAATATTTGAACGGCGCTATTAAAAAAGTTAGACTTGGCATAATGCCGGGACTGTGCAGCAGCGGGAGATATTTTGACGGACACAATGCCAAAACGGTATATCATCTTATTATAGTTAGAGGCTTGCTATCTGTTTCAAGGGCGCTTTGGGAGGCAGGTATAGGGTTGATGGACATAGAGCAAGCCTTGAAACTCGCAATCAAAGGTATGACCGACGAAATTATGGATAAAGGAGCAAACAATCAATCGGCTTGCATACAGTGCTTTTCATTGTATACACAGCTTTTTGGCATAGATAGCAAAGTAGTTGCAGCGTATAGGCTCTGTTTAAATTCTATTTTTTACGAGATTAATGAAGAAACCCCATCATTCAAGGACAGCCAAGGGATTGGAATCCCGCTGTCAACATTTTCGATGGTCATTAAGATGGAGGAACTGATTAATGGATAAAAGTATGAAAAAGAAAAAATCCAAAGTCATTGATTTGCCGTTAGCAAAAAAGAGAGGAATAAAGCGTACAGAACTGTATCTGTATCTTATGCTAATACCCGGCATTATATTTTTTATCCTTTTTAGATATGTCCCGATGTATGGCATAGTAATGGCTTTTCAAGATTTCCAAATTGGCTTAGGCTTTGCCGATAGTCCTTGGGTGGGACTGGATAATTTCGCACGCATAATGCAAGACCCATACTTTTGGAATGCTATGAAAAACACCATGATACTCAACCTGCTAGTGTTTTTCTTTGGAATGCCTGTGCCTATATTGTTTGCTTTGCTATTGAATGAGGTAGCTGGTCCTAAATTTAAAAAAGCAATTCAAACGATTGTTTACCTGCCGCATTTTGTTAATTGGGTAGTTTATGCAGGCATAGTAATTATGATGCTCAGTCCGTCTACGGGAATAGTTAATTTTATTATCAAGACTTTTGGCGGCGACCCCGTTGCTTTTATGGAAAATTCAAAATGGTGGCGGGTAGTCTATGTTGGCGCTGATGTTCTTAAAGGTTTTGGTTGGGCGTCAATAATTTATTATGCCGCAATAGTCAGCGTAGACCAAGAAATGTACGAAGCGGCAAAGATTGACGGAGCATCAAGGGCGCAGCGTATGCGTTACCTCACTCTGCCAAGTATAGCTCCCACCATTAATATTATGCTAATATTGCAAATTGGCAAGATAGTAACGATAGGATTTGACCAAGTATGGACGATGTCCAACAATATGGTGCTTGATGTTTCTGAGGTCATCTCGACTTATATTTACCGAAGAACTTTAGGCCCGCAAGCAGGACTGTTCCCGCAGTTTGGGTATATGGCGGCAGTTGGTTTGTTTCAATCACTTTTAGCCTTAGTGCTTGTGCTTATATCCGATAGAATTAGCAAAAAAATTGGACAAAAGGGCATTATATAGGAGAGATATGCAAACTGAATTAACATTAAAAAGAAATAAAAAAAAGTTCGTATGGTTTAATTTGTTTAATAACATTATTCTAATCATTATGGCTTTTTTATGCCTATATCCCTTCCTTTACATACTTGCGTTATCATTTAGTTCAGGGATTGCAATAAGCAGAGGCTCTGTAAGTATCATTCCCATTGATGCGACCTTTGTTAACTTTAAAGTCATATTGAGCAACCCTATGTTTATCCGTTCGTTGGTTAATTCTGTTATCCTCACGGTTGTCGGTGTGGTTTGGACAACAAGCATGACGGTGATAATGGCGTACCCTATGTCAAAGCAATTAAAGGGCGGCAAAGTAGTGTCTACTATGGTGCTGTTAACTATGCTTTTTTCGGCAGGGATGATTCCCAATTATATTTGGATAAACACCTTAAAGCTTACAAACACTTTTTTTGCCATTTGGCTGCCAAGCACGGTAAATGTGTTCAATCTATTGCTGGTAAGGGCATTTTTTAGGGAAATGCCAAAAGAGTTGGAGGATGCGGCACGCATAGACGGCTGTACGGGCTTTCAAATGTTTTTAAAGATAGTATTGCCCTTGTCGATGCCAGTAATCATTACCATTGCACTGTTTGCCTTGGTTGGATATTGGAACGAGTTTGGCGGCTCTTTGATTTATTTGCGAAGTGCCGATGTGATGACTTTGCCCGTTAGGCTTAATGCGCTAATAAATGACGGAATGGTAGGGGGAGTAGGAATACTATCGCCCGAGGAAATGGTTTTTTTCTCTAAGGAAGGAGCAAAGGCGGCGGCGATTATTATTTCTGCATTACCAATGGTGCTTATATACCCGTTTGTTCAAAAATACTTTGCAAAAGGTATAATGATAGGTTCAATAAAATAGAAAATTAAAGGAGATTGCAGCAATGAAAAAAACAATAAGCTTAATTTGTATTATCGTACTTGTGCTGACTATGAGTATTACATTTCTTGTCGGATGTAAAAGCTCTGACTACGATTTTACTGTGATGGTTTATGACAGAGGGGAGGGCTTTGATTATGAAGATAATATCACCACCCAATGGATAAACAATAATGGTCCTGCTACCATAAAGTGGGTTCCCATACAGCGCACAGATTTTGTAGGACAATTAAATGCTTATCTTGCGGCAAAGGACTATCCCGATGTGATACACACATACGACAGAACGCACGCTATGTCGCTTGTAAGCACGGGATTGTTTGAAGACATCACAGATTTATTTAAAGAACACTGTGAGGAAACATACCGCACGGCAATTGATGATTCAGGGCTATTTGATTATGATGAACTGATCCGCAATTATTGCAGTGTTGACGGCAAACAATATATCGTTCCCGCAATAAGACCCTCAGTTGCGCAAAACGGTATCTATATTCGTCAGGATTGGTTAGATAAATTAGATTTGGATATGCCTACCACGGTGGAAGAGTTTTATGATGTCTGTCTTGCTTTTTCACAAAACAATCTTGACGGGCTGCCTGCCGGAACAAAGGTTTACGGCTATGACTTTGCCTATGCGGGACTAAGCGTTCTTTATAATATGTTTAATGTTAGACCCTATCCCGAAAGTATGGATATGAATGTTGATGAAGAAGGAAATGTTATCGTTGACATACTCGGGCAGAACTTTAAGGATATGATTACACTTGGTAAGGCAATGATAGAAAACGGCATAGCCAACCCCGAATACATAACCGACAAGGACGGAGTGGCGGCATCAACGGCATTTAATACGGGTAGAATGGGAACTAGCCCTTCGCTTTGGCATTCGGCAAGATTTGTTACGGCGATGTCTATACAAGCGGATACATACGGGGTAAATCCCGAAGTTGTTGGTGTGCCTGCGCTCAAATACAACGGCAAAATAATGCCATATTTTCAAACAGAGCCTGTTTCAACCAATATATTGATTGCTAAAAAAGCCAAAAATAAAGATAAAATAATGCAATGGCTAAATTGGATGCTGTTGGGCGAAGATAACACTTCGGGCGGATGGTTTACTCTTGCCAACGGTTTTGAGGGTGATAACTTTATTTATAAGAATATTGACGGCGAAAAAACTGTGGAAAAGATACCTCTGGGTACAATACCTGCGCCTCCCGCTTGGTATGGCGCAGCATATAAGCTTGACCTTGATTATACCAAGACGGGGATGTGGAAGTTTGTTGACACTTATCCCGCAGAATATCGTCCCTATACGCAAAAAATTGACGAATACGGAGATTATCTTGCCACCTTGCACTACGCTCACAATGTCTGGCAACCTATAAGAGAAGCCGCAGATTTTGAAGCTAATTTTACATTAGAATATCAACAGATATTAGCAAAAGTGTTAAAAGACAGTACTTATTCGGTAGACAAGGCTATGCAGGATTTACAAACCAAATGGAATGAAATGAATGGCAATTATTATGTCGGATTGTATTCGGCGCAATATAAATCAAGAGCAAATTAAAAAAAGGAGAGTGTATCATGAAAAAGAAAGTCTTAATAGCACTATCATTATTGATGATTGTTGCTATATCAATGATGGGTTTAGTCGCCTGTAATGGCAACGGCGACGACGCTGAAACCGAATACCCGATTATAACTTTCAGCGGATTGACAGAACTTACCTTCTATACCAACCAGACTATTACTGCCGCAAATTTGACGGAGGGAGTTACCGCTAAAGATGCAAACGGTGTATCTTATACGGTAAGCACCTATGACACAACGGCATTAAAAGCTGAAGAAGGAACATATGTTATTACCCTAGCATGCCGTGACGAAAACAATGTGTTGGTAAGGAAGAATCTCACCGAGATATGGATTGCGGAAAGAACAATACATATGGAATATCCGCCTATTCAAGATGTGGATAGGGCAAATTGGTCTACCTCATTAAAACTTATATCCATATCTTTTCCCCAAGCAGCGGGCAATGTGCAAACAGGGATATTTACCAGCCCGGGTACTAATCTCAACGACCCTTCCGAGGAAGAGGCGGCTACCGAACTGCTAAACTTGAGAGACCATGTAGATGAAACCGTAGACGGACAAAAAATCATCATTGCCGAAAATTGGCTTGCATCGGATGCTATTCTTACTGCCGGAGAAAGATGGTATATCACAACTGAAAATCTAAGCAATTGGTCTTACCTTGTTAACAATCGTGACAAAGTTAAGGCAAGTGAAATGATGATAGCCGTGCAAGGCAAAGGAGCAGGCTGGAGCGCCATAATAATTAATTCGTCAGAAATAATTAGGTATGGTGAAGTCAGCGGAGAAAGTGAAGAGATTTACACAATTAAAATTCGTGTTCCCTATCAAGGAAACGATATGTCGGTAGACGCTGTTTTTGAAATCTGCGACGATGACTCAAGCGTACCATTTGTAAACTATGCAGAAAATCTTAGGCTTGCGGAAGGCGAAGAAGTAATGTATACCGCCCAAACCGTAAACGCACTAAATACCGCTATTGATAACTGCGCTGCGGCAACGGCAAGAGCCGCCTATAAGCCGCTGTTTGATATAGCGTATGATGCTTTGATTGACCTTGAAAGAAGGTTTGAGAACAAAGCTTTGGAGCTGTTGGAAGACTTGGATGAGGAGGATTACTCCACTGTCACTTGGCAAGCTTTTGTTGCAGCGGTAGATGCCGCCGCCGCTGAATTGGGCGATGAGACGCAATATGATACTCTGTATCAACTTGCTGTTGCAGCAAAAGACGCTTTGAATCCTAAAATTGACACAAGCTCGGCGTCCGCACTCCTTTCCGATGTAACGCAAGGCGACTACACAACCGAAAGTTGGCTGTCATTTAAGCAGGCTGTGGATGCAGCTGTTGCAGAGGATGATAATCAAGCCGAATTTGATAGTCTGCTTGCTTTAGCGGTTACGGCAAAGGGCAACCTTGTAAGCAAGGACACTCTTACAGAAGCCGTAAAGCTAAAGAGTATGGAAATCTACGGTGAAACCGCCTTTGTTACACACGCTGGTATGCCTACAAGCAACTTGGTTGAATCAGTTGGCGAAGGCAACGGAGAGCAAGGTACGGCATATAACCAGCTTTATGCGTTCATCCAATATGCGGAGAATCCCGTTCAACTAACCGAAAACTTGAACTTTGAAATGGCTGCGGGCGATATATGGTATCTGCAGATGCTAAGCGTTGGCGGCGGCTATGTATTGGGCGGCGGCACAGAAGGAACTAAGGTCGCAGGCAGCGTTGACGACGGGTCATTGCTCAATGCAGTCATACCCATTGGCGAGGGTAGCGCTGCTAAGAATATGCTGCGCATAAGTTATACCGATGTGCAAAACTATGCGGTAAAAGAGGGTGACGACTATGTCATAACCGTATATTATACCGCTTCGGGCTTGTTCCTATATGTAGATTTAGTATTTGAGCTTGCAGCTCCAACCGTTGAGGATATGACATTCATAGGTTCAGATTGGGGCGGCAGCTTAAGTAGCAATCCTGCCATACAGAGCAGTTTTCTTTATAAGTATGTGGGCGACGGAGCAGGCGATGTTGCAACCGATTATGTAGCGGTCGCTTATTACAATTACACGCAGGAAGCTGTTGAGGGAATCAAGACCGCTGACAAACTTAACGATGCAATATTCGGAGCGGGAGACACCTTCTACATCCAATTTGAATCACTAAGCGGCGGTTTTAGCTTTCTTGACGGCGAAGGAAATATCGTAAGCCCTATGACAGGTCTACCTCAACTGCAAGTTGTAGGCTATGACCCAGAGAAAACTTTGATAGCCGTGACAAAAAACTGTTTTGAAATCACATTTGAGGACTTGACGACATACGGCATGCTAAATCAAGACGAAACGGCTATGGTATTAAATATCCGAGTTGCTTATGCCGGGCTAAATGCGGATATATCATTATATTTTGAAATATAACCCCTTTCTTTAATAGGAAAGGCAACTGACAATTTAAAAATCGTGCAAAACCAATGAAAAAAATGCATTGAGTTAGGAGAAGGCAAGGTGAACAAATATGACATAACCAATAGCCAATTAAAGCTATCTAAGCAATTGTTCACCCTGTCCTTACCCGCTATGGTTAGTCTTGCCGTGCAGGCTCTATATAATATAGTCGATAGATTGTTTATCGGGAATATTCCGGAGCTTGCAATCGGCGGACTTGCCGCACTTACCGCAATTAATCCCATATTGAATATTATCATTGCCATAGGCACTATGTTTGGTGTGGGCGGCGCAGTATTCTATTCTTTATCGCTTGGCAAAGGCGATTATGAAACTTCAAAAAAGATACTTGGCAACACCTGCTTGTTGCTTGCAGTTTCTAATATAGCTTTTGTTGCTTTGATTATGATTTTTTTTGATACCATTGTTTCGGCAATAGGGATAGAAAAAGAAATCATCAAACTTGCCAAGACCTATTTCTTTGCAATAGCGCCCTTTAGCATATTTTGGGCGGTGGGCTTAGGGATGAATAACTTTATCAGGGCAGACGGCAAGGCTAAGTTTGCTATGATAACAATACTCTCGGGCGCTATTACAAATATTTTGTTAGATGCGCTGTTTATCTTGGTATTCAAGATGGGTATATTGGGAGCAGGTTTGGCAACGGGCTTGGCTCAACTTATATCCTTTGTGTTTGTAATGTATTTCTTTAGGAGCAAACACTGCCGTTTTCGGTTGAACCTCAAGGATATAAGATTCAACTTTGCTAGAACAAAGAGGATAAGCTACTATGGCATACCCTCGTTAATAACTGTAATATGCAATAGCATACTTAACCTTTTTATTATTTGGCATTTAACCAATCCCAAAATTTTAAAAGGTTATGATATGGATGCAGCGCTAGCGGTACAGGGAATAATATTTTCTTTGCTTTCGCTTTTGCATATACCTATACACGCCTTTTCGCAAGGTATGCAGCCTCTGGTTGGCTATAACTATGGCAAGCAACAATATGATAATGTTTTTAAGGTATATAAAATTGCCTTAAAATACACTATGATTATATCCACCGCAGTCAGTGTTTTGGTGCTTGTCTTTAGTGAATATATTGTTATGGCGTTTGACGGCAGCAGAGAGCTAGGTGCATTCGGTCCAAATGCCGTGCGGTTGTGGAACTTCTTGCTGCCCTTGGTGGCGTTTGAAATGATATCCATAGCTCTGTTTCAGGCAATGGGGCGGGGTAAGATATGTATGTTGTTGGTGGTATTTAGGCAGCTGTTAGTTCTCTTAGCTCTAATAGCTTTGCTCACAGTTAGATTTGGCATATGGGGAATTTATATCTCTATGCCGATTGCCGATGTATTGACATCGATACTTATTGTTATTATATTATATGTGATGACAAAAAAAATAAAGGTAAAGGTACAAAATGAAAAGTAGCGCAGCTGAATTAATAGTGGAGAAAAGCAAGGGAATTATTGTTGAAAAATTTTCAAGTTTGGACTTGAATGTAAGCAACCTTGCCAATTATCTTAACATAACTATTGAGCATCTCAGCCGCACCTTTAAAAAAGTTGAGGGTGAGAACATCAACAACTACATTATTAAAGCAAAAATTGCTAAAGCGTGCGAATACATAAGAAATACGGAGATGCCCATTAACAAGATATCCCTTATGTGCGGATTTGTAGATTATTCGTCCTTTAGGAGAAACTTTAAGAAATTTATGAATCTGTCGCCCAATGTTTATAGGAAAAAATTTGGCAAAATCCTGCCCGCTCCCAAAGAGCTTATTCTTGGCAATGATGTAAACCTTCCTATGTCCGACACCCCAAGCATTTTATTTAATCACATAATTGTTAACAACAAGTTAATAAATAACAGGATTGTCTTTCAACCTATGGAGTGTTTTGACGGCAGCATTGACGGCAGCCCGAGCGAGCGCACCATAAATAGATATAAAAGCTTTGCCGAGGGCGGACCGGGTATAATATGGTTTGAATCTGTTGCCGTGGCAGAGGAGGGGAGGTCAAACCCCTGCCAGCTTTATTTGCAAGAAAGCAATATTGACAGCTACAAAAAACTTGTTTCAAATATTAAGCAGTGGTGCTATGCTAAAAACGGATTTGAGCCTATTGTCATACTTCAAGCTACGCACAGCGGCAAGTACAGCGCCCCCAACGGCATAAAAAAACCCTTGATAGCTTATCACAGCCCGTTCTTTGAAAATGAAAAAGATGTTGAAACAACTATAGTTACCGATGAGTATCTTAAAGTTCAAGAGGATAATTATGTAAAAACGGCGCTGCTGTCTCAAGAAGCCGGCTTTGACGGTATAGACATAAAGAGTTGTCACAAATATTTAATTTCCGACTTGTTGGGCGCATACACAAGAAAGGGAGAATATGGCGGCAGTTTTGAAAACCGTACGAAGTTTTTAAGAAATGTTATTGCAAAATGCAGACAGGCTACTCAAAAAAGCTTTATCGTTACTACAAGGCTAAATATGTACGACGGATTGCCTTATCCTTATGGCTTTGGCGTAAACATGCATAGCGGCGTTGAGCCTGACTTTAGCGAAGGGTTGGAGCTAATCAAACTTTTGAGTAAACATATAGAACTAATTAATATTACCATAGGCAATCCGTTTATCAACCCGCATCTCAACAGGCCTTTCGATAAAGGTGGGTATCTGCCTCCCGAAAGTCCTCTCGTTAGTGTAAAAAGACTTATTGATGCTGCAAAGGTAGTGCAGCAAACCTATAAAGATTTAAAAGTGGTATGCTCCGGTCTTAGTTATCTCAAAGAGTATAGTATAAATTTGGCAGCCGGCTGTTTGGAGCAAGGGTACAGTTCTTTTGCGGGATTTGCCCGTTTGAGTTTATCCAATCCAAACTTCCCAAACGAGATAAGCAAAGGCAACGGCATACAAAATTATTGCATAACTTGCAGCAAATGTTCAACAATGTTAATAAACGGCAGGAGAGCATATTGCGCAATAAGAGGCGACAAGTGAGGTATATGATGAAAGACAGAATTCTTTTTGAAGAGGTAAGAAAAATTATTCCTTGGTCAACACAGACCAATGCCAAGCGTCCCAAACAGTTTATGGGCGAAACTATGCCCTTGTTTATCGATAGGGCAAAAGGTATCAAGATGTGGGATAGCGAGGGGCGTCAATATGACGACTATTTTTGCGCTTGCGGTCCTATAATACTCGGCTATGCCTACGATAAGGTCAACGATGCTGCCAAGAAAGCCATTGACGACGGCATAATCTTTAGTATGGCATCAACGATAGAATACAAGTTGGCGCAAAAATTTATCCAATTGATACCTTCGTTGCAATGGGTAAGGTTCTTAAAGACAGGCAATGATGTCACTTCGGCTGCTGTGCGTATAGCCAGAGCATACAAGGGCAAGGAAAAGATTTTGCAATACGGGTATCACGGTTGGAGTGATTGGTATCAATCGGCAACAGGTATGCGAAAGCAACAGGGAGTACCCGATTTTAACAGGGAATGTTCTGTTACTTTCAAATATAATGACATCGATGAGCTTGAAAAAACAATCAAGGCAGACGATAATATTGCGGGCATTATTTTAACTCCTTACGATTGGAAAAATGAACCGAGTAAGGATTATTTTGCTAAGTTAAGAGAGTTATGCACCAATTATGACATACCTTTAATCTTTGATGAAATTCTTTCGGGATTTCGTATGGGGCTTGGAGGAGCGCAAGCAGAATTTGGAGTAGAGGCGGATATTGTGTGTTACGCAAAGGCAATCTCCAACGGCTTTCCGCTGTCGGTTATAGGCGGCAAAAAGAAGTTTGGAGATATTTGGGATAACGATAAGACAATGATTACCACAACCTATGCAGGCGAAATAGTATCCATAGCAGCGGCTATCGCCACACTAGACGAGCTTGTGGAAAAGGATGTTTTCACACACATAGGCAGCGTTGGCAAAGTGTTGCATAATGGTATTCAAAAAATCATTGAAAAAACGCAGCTGCCCCTTTATTTCACAGGACGGGCAGGTTTAACAAGGCTGTTTGCCAAGACGGGAGATGTGCAAAAGGATTACGATATACAGTGCAAAATATCTCGCTATTATATGTCGCAGGGCTTTTTTGTAAGAGAACACGGCGGAGTGAGCTATTATTTAAACTATTCGCACAAACAGGACGACATAGAAAGATTATTAAATGTAACAGAAGCTGCATTCTTATCGGGGTTTGAAAAATGAAGATAGGTTTTATTGGCGCAAGCGGGCATTTTCAACAGTGTCTAACAGCAAAATATGATAGCTTAGAATACATAGGCTGCTGCAAGTCTGCGTTAGACGAGGATATCACACCTCTAATTGCTGCCTTTAATAGCCTTGGGATTAACCCTGTTATATATGACAATGTGGACGCTCTTTTGGATAGCGGCATAGATACGGTAGTTGTAGACGGTATATTCAATACACATAGCGAGTGCATAATTAAAGCGCTAAAAAAGAATATAAATGTAATATCAGAGAAACCTTTGGCAACCACCATTGAGGATTATTATGCGCTTAAAGAAATAGTTTTAGCCTCAAAATCAAGACTGTTTACGCTTTTTACAATGCGATACGAAGGATGTTTTGCCACGGTAAAAGATATGCTTGCAAAAGAGGCTATTGGCAAGATAAGACTTATTAATGCGCAAAAGTCTTATAAGTTGGGTTCAAGACCTGACTTTTACAAATCAAGGCAAGCATTTGGCGGTTTCATACCTTGGGTCGGCATCCATATGATAGATTTAATCTTGTGGTATACAGGCAAAAAGGTGATAGACCTAAACGCTTATCAAAGCCGCCTGTACAATAAAGGACATAAAGAGCTTGAAGTATCGGCAACAATAAATATGCAATTGGAGGAGGAGATTTTAACAGTTATCAACGCTGATTACCTTCGCCCAAACAATATGGCAGGTCACGGCGACGACAGAATACGCATTGTGGGAACGCACGGTATTATCGAAGTTCAAAATAACGAAGTGTTTTTGAACGGCTGTAAGATAAAAACAAAGGATACTCAACCAATATTTCAAGCATTTGTTAACAACGGGGTTTGCGATGGCTTGTATTCAACGGAAATAGCTTTGCTTGCGCAAGCCTCAGCAGATAAAGGAGTAAAAAATGCTACCAAGATATGATAATATAGACTTGTTATTTGAAAAATCATACATAAACAACAAACTTATTCATAACAGAATAGTTTTTAATCCCATGGAGGGTTGTGACGCCAACGGCGACGGTTCGCCAAGCGAGTTGGTTGAAAAAAGATACTCAGGGTTTGCAGGCGGCGGCGCAGGAATAATATGGATGGAAGCGGTTGCCATTTGCGAGGACGGAAAAGCTAACCCAAGACAGCTATACTTAAATAATGCCAATCTCGACGCTTTCAAAAAATTGGTGGAGGATATAAAAAACAAGGGCATTAAGCAAAACGGCTTTGAGCCTGTTGTGATTATTCAAGCTACTCATAGCGGCCGGTACAGCAAATCTTCAACGGGCGAGAGCCGCCCGCAAATAGCATACAACAATCCCCTGTTTGAAAAAGAGCCTATAAGCCGCTCCAATATAGTGAGCGATGATTATTTGCAAAGTTTGGAAGATAAATATGTCGATTTTGCACAATTGGCAATGGCGGCGGGTTTTGACGGCATAGACATAAAAGCTTGTCACCGCTATTTGGTAAACGAACTTTTGTCGGCATATACCAGAGAGGGATTGTACGGCGGCAGCTTTGAAAATAGAACTAGATTGTTGCGAAATAGTGTTGAGAAGGTCAAGGCAATATCTAAGGACGGTTTTATCGTCACCTCCAGACTGAATATGTATGACGGTTTCCCCTATCCTTACGGGTTTGGAGTAAGGCCAGACGAGGGAATTGATATGGACTTTACCGAAGGTATTAAGCTTGTCAAAACATTAAAGCTTCCGCTTATAAATATTTCTATAGGAAACCCCTATGTCAACCCCGAAGTTAACCGACCTTGCAACGGTACTCCTTTAAAGGAAGCATACGAAAAGGCGGTTAGCAATCTTTTAGTTGCGGCAAAGGCGGCAAACAGTGCGGGGGACACGCAGGTGGTATGTTCGGGCATAAGCGGACTTAAAGCAGATGCGCCCTATGTTGCGGCAGGAGCTATTTTTCAAGGCTACTGTTCGTATGCAGGTTTTGGAAGAATGACTTTTGCATACCCTAACTTTGTAAAAAATATAAAAAAAGGCTTGGAAGTTAATAAATGCTGTATTACCTGCGGAAAGTGCAGCGAACTTATGAGGGCGGGTAGCAAAGCAGGATGCGTAATAAGGGATAAATTTTATTTTGAGCTGTACAAAAAAGATGTGATGAAAAAGAAATGAAGGTGAATATGAAGATTTTTGATTGCAATGTATCTTATGGCTTTGAGATTATGCCCGCCGCAAAAAAGTTTGAGTTTGTCAAAGATTTGATAGCGGATATGGACAAGCATAATATATTAAAAGCTATGGTCTATAACTGTGAGGGTAAGCAAAATCTTTCATGCTTTTCTAATCTCAAACTAAGCGAGAATATCAAAAGCTATAAAGACAGGCTGTGTGCAGTTTATTGTTTTCGCCCCAATATCGGTACGGAAATGTATACCCCTGCCCAATGGGAGCAATCAATAAAAGATAACGACATCAAAGGTATTTATTTTTATCCCAATGACTACCAATTTGATGTTGATTTGCTGGGCAGCTATTTTCAAGTGTTCAATAGTATGAAATTGCCGGTGTTTGTGGAGTTTGCAGCGGGTTTTGGATTTGCCTATAAGATAGATTTTTCCGCTTTGCATAAATTTTTATCCAAATACACCAACACCCCCTTTATTTTGACCAATGCCGGTATGATGAATGACTTTGAGATATTTAGGTTATCGGAACTTCATAATAATTTTTACCTTGAGCTTTCAGGGTTTCAAGGCAATATGGCGCTTGAGGAATATGTTTCAAGATTTGGCTCGGAAAGACTGCTGTTCGGCTCAAGAGCGCCGTTCTTTTCCCCCGTGCCTATGATAGGTAAAATACACTACTCAAAGCTAAAAGCAAGCGATAAAGAGAATATTTGCTATAATAATATGCAAAGATTGGTCGACGAGGTAAATTATGAAAATCATCAATAACATAAAAGCGATAGATGTTCACATTCATTTTGGCAAAGGTTCTAACTCTTATAAAACGCAAACTCACGAACTAATAAAGAGTATGGATTGTCTTAATATAGAGTGGGGCATAGGCTCATCTTTGGAGTCACTTGTTGGAAATTATATAGAGGGCAATAATTTTGCACTCAAACAGGTACTGCAATACAAGGATAGGCTAAAGGCATATTTAGTAATCAATCCCAACTATATTGACGATATGCAAAATTATATTGAAAAAAACTTTTCCTCAAACGGATTTGTAGGGCTAAAGCTCCATACCGATATGCACGGACATTCTCCAATGTCCGAGGAGGTGTGTAAAATATATGATTACGCATCAAAATATAACTTGCCCGTCTTATCTCACAACTTTGGAAGTTATGATATAGCAGGAAAAATAGCAACAATGTTTCCCAATTTAATTATGATAATGGCACACGGCACATCAAGAATCAAGTTGCCAAACACCAAGTCGGAAATACAAAGCGTTAAGGCGCTTGCTCAAAGCATTAAAAACAGAGAGCACTTTTATATCGATACGGCCACGAGTGTTGTACCCTATGGCGCAAATGAACTCTTTGCCGAGATTTTTGGTACAGAAAGAATATTGTTTGGAAGTGATATGGGCTTTCTTGACCCCGCCTTTTCAATAGCAAGAATATATGGCGGAGAGTTTAGCGAGCAGCAAAAACAGAGTATCTTGCGTGAAAATGCAAAACAGCTATTTGGTCTATAATTAAAGGAGTAAAATGTTTTTCAAAGAATCTAACAGCCCCAAACCATTGCCAACAAACAGAAAACAGCTGTTTTTTGAGCTTGTCTACACAAAATCAAGAGAATGGATGAAGATAAGTTTGGTAATATTTTTATTTTCTTTGCCATTGCTTATTTGGTTAGGTATAAACTCCTTGACCGACAGCCTGCTCATCAGTCAAATTGACGAAGTCAGTAAGGACGAGCAGGCGCAAATAATTGTCAATATCTTTTACCGTCAACTAATAAAAAATGGCGTATCAATACCCTTTTATATGTTATTAGCGACGGGGCTTGGCGCTATATCCTATGTAGCACGAAATCTTGTCTGGGGAGATATGAACGATTTTAAGGCTGACTTTAAAAAAGGTTTCAAGGAAAATTGGAAATATTCGCTGTTCCTCGGACTGATATTTGGCATTATAATCAACTCTTTGAGCATAATGAATTGGTTAATATTTGGGTTTCAAAATCAATTGGGAATAATAATCTATGCGTTTATCTTGCTAATATTTATTTCTATGATGGTTTTTGGCTTGGCGCAACAGGCGGTATATAACAATAAATTCCTTCATCTTTTGCGCAACTCAATGATATTGACGCTATCCAACCTCTTTATGAATATCCTTGTGTTTCTGCTTGTGTTAAGTCCCATAGGTTTGATAATGTATTTTGCCGTTTCGTTGCCGTCAGCAATAATTTTGATAATGTTAGCTCTCATAGGGTTTGGATATATTACGCTTATACTAACCCTATATTCCCACTATATTTTTGATAAATATATTAATGCCAAACATTACCCTGAAATGGTAAATAAGGGCATAAACAATAAAAACACAAACATCAACGCATAAAAGAGCAGAGGAGGTTTCTATGGCAGGCTTAAAATTAGTTAATGTGAGCAAGGTATACGACAACAAGGTGTTGGCAGTCAAGGATTTCAATATGGAGATTGAAGACAAGGAATTTATCGTTTTTGTAGGTCCAAGCGGCTGCGGTAAATCAACGACATTAAGAATGATAGCCGGTTTAGAGGATATTACGGCGGGAGATATATATATTGATGACCGTTTGGTAAACAATGTTGAGCCAAAGGACAGAGATATTGCTATGGTCTTCCAAAGTTATGCTCTCTATCCGCATATGACGGTATACGGCAATATGGCTTTTGGCTTAAAAATGCGCAAAAAAAGCAAAGCGGAAATTGACGCACGAGTTAAAGAGGCGGCAAAGATACTTGATATTTCTGACTATTTGAACAGAAAACCTAAACAATTATCGGGAGGAC
>JBAZCO010000005.1:0-35363 GCA_041654915.1 Clostridia bacterium
GCTTAAAAAAGAATACGCAAACGACGGCTTGCACCCCAACGCAACTGCTTACAAAATAATATCCAATCACCTCACCCCAATAATCACGGCTCTTATAGGAGCATAAAATAAAAACTTCCGCCTGCCAAATATTGTGTTATAATATACTAGTAGGTCAAGTTTAGTATCCCTAAAGTAGAGTTTATAAATAAATATACATATATTAAACAACACTATTAAAGGTAAGGAGGCAAGAATAAATATGTTAGAACGCTTTGAAATATGGTTTAAAGGCTTATTTGCTGAGTCTGCTATCTCCAGCAGCAGCGTAGCTTACCTTTTAGATGCGGTGTATCTTGTTGCAATAGTGATAATTGCTCTTACCATTTATTTTTTAGTAAAAAAGATAGCGCTGACCATTATTAAAAAAATCATACTTAAAACCCGCAATAAATGGGATGATGAGCTTTTGGAAAGCAAGGCTATACACCGCTCAATAAACATTATTCCGGGTATAATAATATACTCTCTGTCTTTTTTGCTCACCTCCCTTAGTAAGTTTGCTGAGTTGGTCGCTGTGATTTATTTGAGCTTTACCGTTGTTGCGGCAATAAGCGCTTTTTTAGATGCTCTCAATGCTATTTATGATAAAAAATACGCCTCGGCAAAACAAAGACCGCTAAAGGGCATACTGCGGGTTGCAAAAGTATTTTTGTTTGTTATCGCTCTGATTATTGTTATCTCACGGCTAATGGGAGAAAGTCCCGTTTATGTGCTGAGCGGTTTGGGGGCGCTATCGGCAATCATACTTTTGGTGTTTAAAGATGCACTTCTTGGTATGGTGGCGGGGGTGCAAATGGCATCTAACGACCTAGTGCGCATAGGCGATTGGATAGAAATGCCAAAGTACGGCGCAGACGGTGCAGTAATTGAAGTTGCCCTCACCATTGTAAAGGTGAGAAACTTTGATAACACCATTACCACAATACCCTCCTATGCGCTGGTGTCCGATTCTTTTAAGAATTGGCGGGGAATGTTTGTGTCTGGAGGCAGACGGATAAAGCGGGCAATATATATTGATGTGGAAAGCGTAGAGTTCTGCTCGGACTCCTTGCTGGAAAGTTTGGAAAAAATAGCGTATCTAAAAGACTATATAGCAGAAAGAAGTGAGGAAATCCGCCTATATAATTTGGAAAAAAATATTGATACCTCTATGCCCGTAAACGGCAGACGGATGACAAATATAGGTGTATTTAGGCGCTATATCACCGAATATCTAAAAAACCACCCCAAAATACACAAAGATATGATAACTATGGTGCGCCAACTTGCCCCCGGCAAGGACGGTATCCCTTTGGAGATTTATGCCTTTACCGACGACACCGCTTGGGTTAACCACGAAAATATTATGTCGGATATCTTTGACCACCTCTTTGCCGTTGTACCCTATTTTAATTTGAGAATATTCCAAGAACCCTCGGGGAGAGATATCTCGGGGCTAAAAAAATTGGACTAGTTTTAATAATAAATTGGCAGGCAACCCCAACTAACCTAGTTATTTGGGCTAGTTAGCCTTAAAAGTCAAAACCACAAGCCCCCAAATATTGTGCGGTGGCTTCATAATTATTTGGGCTAATTAGCCTTAAAACTCCAAACTATTTATAGGCGCATAGAGCTTTAGCACAAAGTTTTATCTTTATGCAAAAAATTTTCATTTTATACTTGACATTTGCTTTGCACAGATATACAATTGTTAAGGCTAGTTAATCGCAACTAACCACAAAGATAATCGCTGAACCTTTCTGAAGTGAAAATCGGCGCTATTTTTTGAAATATAGTTAGCGTAGACTAACTCAAAGGAGATATTTATGATTCCGCTTGCAGTTGCGCCCATAGGCAAAGAAATGACAATAGCCAAAATTATCACCGACACCAAAACTAAGCGTCACTTGGAAAACTTAGGCATTTTGGTTGGCGGCGAAGTATCGTCTATGGCAGATAGCGCAGGAAATTTGATACTTAAAATAAAGGAAGGGCGGCTGGCAATCAATAAGGAACTTGCAATGAAAATTTATGTAAACTAAAATATTCACATTTCTAGGAGGTACTATGGATAAATTTTTAAGTGATTTTAAGCCTGGGGAGCGGGGTACGGTAAAGCGACTTTCCGCCGAAGGGCGAATAAAGAGAAGACTCTTTGATATGGGCATTACCCCCGGCGCTGTTATAACAATGCGCAAGACCGCTCCCTTAGGCGACCCAATAGAAGTCAATATTAGGGGCTACGAACTTAGCATTCGCAAGGAGGAGGCATCTACGGTGCTAATGGAAATGGACGGAGGTGACAAGTAAATGAAATTTGCATTAGCAGGCAATCCCAACAGCGGCAAGACAACGCTGTTTAATTATTTAACAGGCAGTACCGCCCATGTGGGCAATTGGCCGGGAGTGACGGTAGATAAAAAAGAGGGTATATACAAGAAGTTGCCCGAAAAAGTTACCGTACTTGATTTACCCGGAATATATTCCCTATCCCCCTACACCCCAGAAGAAATTGTTGCACGAACATATATTTTGGATGAAAAGCCAGATGTGGTTATCAACATTGTAGATGCTACCAATTTGGAAAGAAACTTGTATCTCACCACCCAACTTTTAGAGTTGGACAGACCGCTAATTATCGCACTCAATATGATTGATGCGGTGGATAGGAGCGGCGATAAAATTGATATTGAGTCCCTAGAAAAGGCTATTGGAGTACCCGTAGTGGCAATTAGCGCTCTAAGAGGAAAAGGGGTAAAGGAACTTATGCAAAGGGCATACGCTACGGCAAAAGAGCCATTTGCACCCTATTCCGTGCTGTCTAAGTCCGCAGCGGGCGAAGTCTTTAACAGGGTAGCGGACCTACTTAAAAATAAAAATATCGACAATCCCATATTCCACGCAGTCAAGCTTATCGAAGGGGATGAGTTGGAAGTAAAAAACCACTTGGATATTATAAGTTTGGTAAACGAAATTAAAAGCGCATACCCCGCAGAGGAGTTTGACGGCGACTTTGAGGCTGTTGTTGCCGATGCAAGATATAAGTATATTACAGAGCGGTTTTCAAAGCTGTTCAAAAAAGCCCCCCGCAAAGAAGAACTGACCAGAAGTGATAAGATAGACAAAGTGCTAACCCATAAGTTTTTTGGGATACCCATTTTTCTTGCGATAATGTTTGCCGTATTTCACATCACATTTAGTGGAGATTTTTTATATCTCTCTTGGTATGGGGTAGAGCCTGTGGAGTCGCTTGGCGTGTTTTTGCAAAGCCAACTAGGCAACCTTATGGGTATTATTATGGATGCCGTATCCGACGGTCTGGAAAGCGCCGCCCCTTGGGTGTCAAGCTTGCTTGTGGACGGGCTTTTGTCGGGGCTTGATGCGGTGCTTTCTTTCTTGCCCCAAATATTACTTCTTTATTTATTCTTATCCATTCTTGAGGACAGCGGCTATATGGCCCGTGTGGCTTTTATTATGGACAGAGCGTTTAGGCGGTTTGGTATGTCGGGCAAGGCATTCCTCCCCTTACTGATGTGCTTTGGCTGTGCCGTTCCCGGCATTATCGCCACAAGAGCGCTGGAAAACGAAAGAGAAAGAAGAATAGCAATAACTATTTCCCCATTCTTTTCTTGCGGGGCAAAACTTCCCATATGGGGAACATTTGCCGCAACTATGTTTCTCAACAGAGGGGGCGAAGTTGTCGTATTTGGTATGTATGTGCTAGGGCTTGCTGTTGCAATACTGCTATCAATATTAATGCACAAGATGAGCAAGAAAAAGGATGTAGCCCCCTTTATTATGGAACTTCCCGCATATAGATTACCCCAACCCAAAAGCACGGCAATACATCTATGGCAAAAACTAAAGCACTATGTGGTAAGAGTTGCAACAATTATTGCAGGTGCAATCGTTGTCATCTGGGCGCTGTCCACATTTAATTTCCGCTTTGAAATGGTGGAAGATAACGCAAATAGTATAATAGGAATAATCAGCCGTGGCATACAGTGGTTGTTTGTACCTCTTGGCTTTGGTATGGGCGAAAGCGGTTGGAAATTTGTTGTTGCCGCCTTCACAGGTCTTATTGCCAAAGAAATGGTTGTGGCAACAATGGGCGTCTTTGCAGGTATGGATGCCGACCCTCTGGAAATGGAGGCGGGTGAGCTTGCCGCAACCCCAATTGCACTTCTCATATCCACGCTTTCTATTCCCGCAGGGCTTGCATTTATGGCATTTAACCTACTGTCTGTACCCTGTATGGCGGCGGTGGGCGCTGCAAGCGGCGAACTCAGAAGTCGCAAAAAGCTTTGGAGCGCAATAGCAATCTGGATGGGTACGGCATATGTGGTTGCCGCCGCAATATATTGGATTGGCACTTATTGGTGGATAGGTCTGATATTAGCGGTAGTGCTAGCGGTGATTATTACATACTTTGCACTAAAGAAAAAGGGCATAGATATATTTAAAAAGCTAAAAAAGGCATAAACCCCAAAGCCATTGCCTATCAATAGTAAAAAGGAGTTAATTTATGGGTACGATAGAGATAGTAGTTATCGCCCTTGCCGCACTACTGGTTGCCTTTACCCTTTTGTATAACATAATACGAAAAATAAAGGGCAAGTCCTCTTGCGGCTGTCAGGAAAAAACCAAAGATGACCAAAAGCAGTCCTGCTCATCTTGCTCGGGTTGTATGTTCGCATCCGATTGTAAGGGGGAAAAAGATAAATCAAAATAAATTAAAAACCTACCTAATAGTTTGATTTCATAAACTAAACACAACCCGCTAAAATATTGGCGGGTTGTGTTTTTATGCTAGTTCGTATTAAAAATATGCCAAGCAGCTATATTTTTAACATCCCGTGATACAGCCCTAGCCAAAAGGGCAGGGTATAGGTGGTTGAGCCTTCTCTTACATAGGGTTCGTGGTCGTATGAGTGCAATACATAGTTGGCTTTGTTGAACTTTGCAAAAGCCTTTTCGTCTGGCGCAGCCACCACCCATTTGAGGTTTGGGGCATCAATTAGCGCTCTGGAAATGCCAAGGACTAAATCGTTGGGAATCTCTAGCTTTTTATTGTCACCCGATATGTCGTAGGTAAGTACATTCTTTCTCGCCTCGGGGATGAGGTTATGAAGGGATAGTTCGGCAATATCGTCACGCTTGTCATTGGAGGCGGAATACTTTATCAGTTCAATTGGATGCCGTGACAGCGACCAAGATGCGGTATCAAGTATATTGTTGCCGTATGCGTCAATTATAGTTTTGCTAGGGTGCGCAAGCTGATAAATATAGTACCAAAGCGGGTTTTCGCTATATTTTATCGACTTCCACCAATCCTCCAAGCCCTCTCGGTAGTATTCAAGCAGGACCTCGTCATCCTCCATTTGAAAGAGTAAATAATAGGCAAGCATAGCCATTTCCTCGTCCGAATAGTTTAAAAACATCCGTGTAAGAAAATCTACCCTAGGTGAGCCAAAGTCCAATTCAAGATTTAGCATTCTTCTCATTTCGGGGGTGAGTTCGTTGTCCAATGTTAATAACAGCAACATATGGGCTTGCTCGTCATACTGCGTCATTAGCTTTGCGTATTCATAGGCGGGGTCTAAAGCCGCCATACGATATTCGTTGTGCCATTTTTCATACCCCGTGGTGTAGTGAGCAAGTTTAAAGAGCGACAGCACGACAGCCGATGTGAGCGGTGCGCCGCCAAGCTGTGAGCCGTTATAGAAAAATTCACGGTTAAACTTGCTCCAGGTATTGGGTTGCCCGCCGCCGTCAACCACCATATAGTTATTGTCGGAAATGTGCTGCGCCATTCTGTCCATAGTGGATGCAATAATGTTTTTAAGCTCCCCATCCTCTTGCCCCAATACATCAAAGGCAACTTTGAATAAAAATAGATGCCCTATCATCGCATCGGCGCTGGTGTCGCCCTTATAAAATAAATCATCCAAACTATAACCCTCACCAATAAGGTTATCCCAAAGTCTTGCAGGTACTTCGCTTATTGCATTTAGCTTTATGCCACGCATATTTTCGCCATTTATGTAATATCCAGAGCTATCCTCCGCTTTGGTAGACACCCCTAGCGCTGTGCCGTCTTGGTTAAACTCCCAATGTATGTATCCGCTTTTAGGGTTGTTTTCGTCCTCAAGAGAATATGACCTTGCCCAATAGCCGTCCAATAGCCTTGTCCTCACAGCGTAATCAACACCCTCGTTTGTGCGGGGGTCGCTCCAATCGTCCATTGTGAAAGGAAATAGATGGCTTTGCTCCATAACATATACTAACTCGCCCGTGGTTAAATATTTTTCGTAGGCAATCTTAAAAGTTTCCGCAGGGCTGATGTTTGGAATATTAAGTGACGGGTCACCGTTTTCCTCAAGCGCTGTTTCGGATAAATACTTGCCTCTTTCCTCGTCATATATGGCGTTTGGCTGGTAGCGAACATATGCCTCTGTTGTACCCACGCCCACCCTCAAATTGGAAAGGAGGAGTACCGCCTCTGTCGCACGCATAGCGCTCTCTCTTGCCGCATCAATCTCATCTTTGGGGGTGTTTGGAGTGTTTTTTAGCACGCTGTAACGCATAAGCTCACCCACCCCGTACATAGATGTCCAAAGTCCTTCGTTCTCGCTCTCTCCGTGTCCCCATACATCGCCCTCTTGGAGATATGCGTTGGATACCATACCACGGCGGTCTACATATTGTTTTGTTTGCTCGTGCAGGTTGTAAGCTTTTTCAATACCGCTCATATCCACCATATCAATATGGGTCACACCCTCTGCCATAATCGTCCAGATGCCGTTTTCGCCGTCACCAACTATGCCCAGCAATACTCCGTCATACTTATAAAAATAGCGGTCACCCATAAATCTCTGCTCTCTATCACGGGAGTTGGGTGCATTTTCGTCCACCCTAAGCACTCCGTAATCGGTGATTGTCCATACTGCGCCGTCTTTGGTGGTTGCCGTTTGGTAACTGCTGTAATCGGTGATGCCGCTAACTTCGGCAGGAACTCCATCGTCACCTGTGGGATAGCGGGTAACTATCTTTTGCAATACGCTGTTTAGCTCGACAGCTGTCCCTTGAAAACTTACCGTCCGCACAGATGTTCCTTTATTCTTGGACTCCTTTACAACACGAAGTTTAACTGTTGCTTTGTCGCCGCCCTCCGTCTTGGCTGTGATGCGCACATTGCCTTTTTTGAGCGCCGTCACCCTCCCCCAACTGTCGATAGATGCCCTATTTTTGTTGGAAACTTCAAATGTAAGACGGCGGTCTGTCACACCGCTATCAAAAGCATAGTCTATACTGCGGGAGTCGCCCACTTCAAGCTCCCAATCCTCGGGTACGATTAGGCGAAAAGTTTCGCCTTCGCTTGCTGCCTTGCAACCAAACATTGCGGAAACTAGAATAAAGCTTAAAATTAGTATCAATAATATTAAAATAGTTTTCTTTTTCATTATTACCTCTCAAAAAAAACGATATTTACCACTTGGAAAATGAATATTTACCGCAAGACAAAATAGTGGCAATATTGGCTAGCTTCATTTTACTATACATCAATTGATATTTCAATAAGGAAAATAACCAATATTTAAATTATTGGGTGACTGTTTTTCTTTGACAAAGTATATTATTAAATTTATAATATTAATATTGCCCCACAAAAAATTTAATATTTTTGTATATATTAGTTGATTGTGCCATATCATTTACCTTTGAAGGTGTCTTTATGTTAAAATTATTAAAAAAACTCAAACCCTACACCTTTTTGGTTGTCGTTACCGTGGTGTTGATATCGGTATATTCGCTGTCAGCTATATTTTTGCCAGACAGAATGAGCGATATCATAAATAACGGCATTGTAGAGGAAGTTGTATTTGAAAAAACCGAGAACGGCGAGGATATTTTTGTAGATCTTTCCTTGTTTGCAGAGTTTTTAGGGGAAAATACCCCCGTCGAAATGCCCTTGCCAAAAATAATTTATCAGGATGCGGGGGAGCTTGTTACCTATGTGAAAGACGGTAAGCATTATGCAACAATTAATTTTGCAAGCCCTTTTGAGTTGGATGCCAAGGGGGAAGTTATCACAATGCTAACCCTTGATGCTGAAGGCAATCTTGCATCCATTCCCGTGCCTAAGTTTGAGCGGGAATATGAGGGCAAATTGGTTTTGCAAGATAACGGGAGCGCACAAATAGCCACCCAAACCCGTGCCGTCTACGACGAAATTTGGAAAAACGGCGCTATTATGCTTGCTATTGCGTTGGTATCTAGCATATGTTCAATAATAGCCGCCTATTTTTCCGCAGGTATAGGCTCGGGCTTTGGCAGAGATTTACGGCTAGAAATCTTTCAAAAAGTTACCTCCTTTTCCGCCAAGCAGTCCGACAGCTTTGGTACGGCAAGCCTCATCACCCGTGCTACCAACGATGTAACCCAAATTCAAACCTTAATAATCACGGGATTGCGCACCTTGGTTATGGTTCCCGTAATGTTTGTCGGCGGACTTACAATGGCGCTATCCAAAAGCAGGAGTATGACTCTTGTACTGCTAGCGCTAGTTCCTGTAATTGCGCTAATCGTCATAGTTGCATTCAAAATTATCATACCTCTTTTCAAGTCGATGCAAAAAAAGACGGACAAGCTCACCCTTGTCGCAAGAGAAAATATCACCGGTGTT
Source organism: Clostridia bacterium (assembly GCA_041654915.1). Taxonomy (GTDB): domain Bacteria; phylum Bacillota; class Clostridia; order Christensenellales; family DTU072; genus JBAZCO01. The sequence goes on from JBAZCO010000005.1 coordinate 8,708, forward strand.
AGGGTAATTCGTGCCTTTGGCGCAGACGAAAGGGAAAACCAGCGCTTTGACGAGGCAAACCTAGACCTTTCCTTAACGGGACTAAAGGCGGCACGAGTGCTGTCGGGACTACTCCCCGTGCTTATGATGATTATGAGCATCACTTCGCTTGGCATTGTGATGATAGGGGCATTTTATGTTAATAATGCCCTCAAAAGCTCCACCTTCACAGGCGAAACCGCCGCTACCCTTGGCAATATGATGGCGGTTATACAGTATGTGATGCAAATTATGTTTAGCGTATTTATGCTTGCGCTAATGTTTTTTATGCTGCCCCGTGCAAGCGTGTCGGCGGCAAGAATAAACGAGTTGCTAGAAAGCTCCAATACGATAAAAGACCCCGATACCCCCGCTCCGCTTGACGATGTGGCAGGCGTGATTAAATTTGATAATGTATCCTTTGCCTATGGCAATGCAGAAAACAATGTGTTAGAAAATATCAGCTTTACCGCCTGCCCCGGCGAAGTTACGGCGCTCATAGGCAGTACAGGCTCGGGTAAATCTACCTTGATTAACCTTATTCCCCGTCTTTATGATGTAACGGGTGGTAGCATAAAACTTGACGGTCAAGATATCAAAGAATTCAGTCAAGGTGATTTAAGGCAGCATATTGGGTTTGTATCGCAAAAACCCGTCTTGTTTTCGGGTACGATTCGTGACAACATTGCCTATGGAAACGGTGATGTTAATGATGAGGATATTGTCCGTGCGGCAGAGATTGCGCAGGCGGCGGACTTTATTGCAGAAAAGAGCGGCGGCTATCTTGCAGAGGTTGAGCAGAATGGCGCTAACTTTTCCGGCGGACAAAAGCAGAGGATATCAATTGCCCGTGCAGTGGCAAGAAAACCCAAAATATATATTTTTGACGATTGCTTTTCCGCCCTTGACTTTAAAACAGATGCCAAACTTCGTGCGGCAATAAAAAATGAACTTACCGATAGCACGGTTTTCATTGTTGCCCAAAGGATAGGAACTGTTATGGATGCCGATAGGATTGTCGTCTTGTTGGACGGCAAACTGTCTGGCATTGGCAAGCATAAAGAACTGCTAGAAACTTGTGCAGTTTATAGAGAAATAGCTCTTTCGCAAATGTCGGAAGAAGAATTAGGTCTTGCAGCGGGAGGTGCGGTATGAGCGCAAAAATAAAAAAGCAAGGACACCGCCCCGCACAAGGCGGTCCTATGGGTTTAGCTCAAGGTGCAGAAAAAGCAGAAAACTTTAAGTCTGGCTTTGTCCGCTTAATACAATATTTGCGTCCCCAACTTTTGCCTATCGTTGCAATGCTAATCCTATCGGTTGGGTCAATGGTACTTTCACTTATGGGACCACGAATGCTTGGCGGTATCACCAATGAGTTGCAAAACGGAATACGCCTAGGCAGTTTGGATATGGACAGCATCATCAATACAGCCATTAAAGTTGTTGCGCTTTATGGCTCGGCGGCGGTGCTAAATATGGCAATGTACTTTACCTCGGCAGGAGTTGCGCAAAAGGTTATCTACCGTATGCGCCGAGATGTTAAACTTAAACTCTCCCGCTTGCCCATAAAATACTTTGACGAAAACCCAACAGGCGATATCCTTTCACGGGTTACCAACGATGTGGATACCATTTATAATACCCTTCAGCAAGGGCTAACCGAGGCGCTATACAGCGCAGCAAGCGTTGTTGGTATACTTATTATGATGCTCACAATAAGCGGCTATCTCTCGCTCATTACTCTTGGCACATTGCCGCTATTTGTGCTGGTCACCGTGGTGATTGCTAAAAAATCGCAAAAGCGGTTTAGCGCACAACAAAAAGAACTTGGAGAATTAAACGGCTATATCGAGGAAGTTTTTACAGGACAAAAAATTGTAAAGTTGTACGGCACAGAAAAGGAGTCCGAAGTTGCCTTTACTAAAATTAATCACAAACTCTATAATTCAGGACGAATTGCCCAATTTTTATCGGGCATAATAATGCCGCTCCTCCGCTTTATAAGCAATGTGGGCTATGTTGGGGTTTGTGTTGTAGGCGGTCTGCTTGCAGGTAACGGCAGGTTGGGTATAGGCGACATACAAGCCTTTATTCAGTATAGCAACCAGTTTGCTCAACCCGTTATGCAAACAGCAAATATAGCCAATGTCTTTCAATCTACCATAGCCGCTGCAGAACGAGTATTTTCGCTCTTGGATGCCGAAGAAGAAGTAGCGGATGCCCAAACAACTATATCTGTGGACGAACTGCCCGCCGCAGTTACCTTTGAGGAAGTGGACTTTTCCTATTCTCCCCACATTGATTTAATCAAGGATATGAACATTAGCGTACCTCAAGGGGCAAGGATAGCGATAGTAGGACCTACGGGTGCCGGCAAGACTACAATGGTGAACTTACTACTTCGTTTTTATGAGATAAATGCTGGCAAAATATTAATTGGCGGAGAAGATATTGCCGATATGAAACGCAAGGATTTGAGAGGCTTGTTTGGTATGGTCTTGCAAGACACTTGGCTTTTTGCCGGCACGATAAGAGAAAATATTGCCTATGGGCGACCCGATGCTACGGAAGAAGAAGTTTTGCAAGCGGCAAAAGATGCGCATGTGGACTATTTTATATCCACGCTTCCCGATGGCTACGACACCGTGCTAAATGAGGAGGCAAGCAATATTTCGCAAGGACAAAAACAATTGCTCACCATAGCCCGTGCCATACTAAGAAACCCAAAAATTCTAATACTAGACGAGGCGACTTCCTCCGTAGACACAAGAACAGAGGCATATATACAAAACGCTATGACTGCTATGATGAAAGAAAAGACAAGTTTTATTATTGCACACCGCCTATCAACTATAAAAACGGCGGACTTAATACTTGTTATGCACAATGGGACTATTGTCGAGCAGGGAACATTTGAGGAGCTTTTGAATAACAAGTCTTTCTACTACGAACTATACAACAGCCAGTTTAGTTAAAAAATATTTGGCAAATTAATAATATTGGGTTAATTCTCCCTACAACTTCCATTACCACAAGCGTTACTCCCCTAGCTTGACTTGCGGTTTATCTTTGCCAAATATTTTTTTGCGCACTTTACTTGGTCTTTTGTGCGCTTTTCTCCAAACCGCCCACCACTCGTGTACCGCCTGTACACTTCGGTGGACACTTTTAATAAAATCATCCCAAAATCCACAAGCAAATTGCTACTGCCGTACCTTACCCCACTAAAACAGGGTTTATAGGGCGCAAATATTAATTTAAGGCGATAGTTGTTTAAAAAAACTACTATTACCGCAAGCGTTAGCATTCCAAACAGCTTGCGGGATCTTTCTTTCAAATTCACCACAAAATTATCCCAAAATCTGCTCTAAGCCGTAATTTTAAAGTTATTTGCGGGGATTTTAAAATAATTGCCGTACCTTACCCCATTAAAACAGGGTTTCTTTCAAGGTTTACTAATTAAATAAATATTGATTAACTATCTTTACAACTACCCTTACCACAAGCATATATTTCAAACATCTTGCGAGGTTTTTGCATACGGTATTTACCCACAGAACAGGTTAATGGGGTACAAAGAAATTTTATGGTGGTAATTGTCTTGAAAAACAGCCGTTATCCAAAGTGTTAATTTACGCCAAAGTCTTATCTAGAAATGAAAAAGCCCACAATATAATCATCGTTACTATCAAGGACAACTTAGTTATCCCCCCTCAAAAAAAGTGAATGCCAAACACTACTCCATAATAAACTATGCTAAAATTATAGCATAGCCTTCTGCCGCTGTCTACCCCCAAAAATAGCATTTAAAAGCCATAAAAAGAAAAAAAGCATAAGGCTTTTTCGTCAAATTCACCACAAAATTATCCCAAAATCTGCTCTAAGCCGTAATTTTAAAGTATATGCGGGGATTTTAGAGTAACTTGCTACTGCCGCACCTTATCCCACTAAAACAGAGCTTATAGAGCGCAAATATTAATTTAAGGCGGCAGTTGTTTAAAAAAACTACCCTTACCACAAGCGTTAGCATTTCAAACAGCTTGCGGTATTTTTTCGCCTCATATTTATTACCCCACAAAACAGGGTTTCTTTCAAGATTTACTAATTAAATTAATACAGAGTTCCTTTAAAGGTTTACTAATTAAATAAATATTGATTAACTATCTTTACAATTTCCCTTACCACAAGCGTTAGCATTTCAAACAGCTTGTAGGGTTTTCCGCCCCATACTTACCCCCTGAAACAAGGTTTATCCTACTCCCCCTCAAAAAGTGAATGCCAAACACTATCCCATAATAAACTATGCTAAAATTATAGCATAGCCCTCTGCCAATGTCTACCCCAAAAAATAACATTTAAAAGCCATAAAAAGAAAAAAAACATAAGGCTTTTCCGTCAAATCACCACAAAATTATCCCAAAATCTGCTCTAAGCCGTAATTTTAAAGTATATACGGGGATTTTAGAGTAACTTGCTACTGCCGCACCTTATCCCACTAAAACAGAGCTTATAGAGCGCAAATATTAATTTAAGGCGGCAGTTGTTTAAAAAAACTACCCTTACCACAAGCGTTAGCATTTCAAACAGCTTGCGGTATTTTTTCGCCTCATATTTATTACCCCACAAAACAGGTTTTCTTTCAAGGTTAGTAAATTAATTAATCTTAGGGTTAACGATATTTACAACTACCCTTATCACAAGCGTTGGCATTTCAAACAGCTTGCAGGGGTTTCCACCCATACTTACCCCTAAAACAAGGTTTATGGGGTGCAAAGAAATTTTATGACGGTGGCTGTCTTGAAAAACAGCCGTTATCCAAAGTGTTAATCTACCGCCAAAGCCTTATCTAGAAAAGAAACCTACAATATAAACCCTCAATTACTACCTAGGACAGCTTGTCTATCTCCCCCTCAAAAAAAAGTGAATGCCAAACACTACTCCATAATAAACTATGCTAAAATTATAGCATAGCCTTCTGCCGCTGTCTACCTCAAAAATAGCATTTAAAAGCAATAAAATAAAGGAGCTATATCGGGCAAAAGCCCAATATAGCTCCTTTTATATCTCAAAAGCAAGAAGTCCTATTAGGTTGCTTTTTGAGTTTTAAGATAACAATCTTTTCTCCCCGTTTATTGCTTGTATCGGAGTGATATTTTGGGTAACTTCCACCGTGCCAAGATATTCGCCCTCGGGGCTTCTTGCCGCAAAATACCTGATGTAAACATAGCTTTCTCCCATTTTTATCCAAAAGCTTTCCTCGTCCTTTTTGCCTGTTTCAAAGTCGGATATGATTTGCTCTACCACATGCATACTTGCTGGGGGGTGACAGTTTACAACCTTGCGCCCCAATACCGCCTTGGTGCGGGGGAATATCCTCTCGGCATTTTCCGAGAAGTATTTTAAATCTCCGTCCTTATTGACAAACGAAATATCAATAGGCAGCGTATTTAATATACTCTCCAACTCCTTGATGCTAAGCGTGCCTGTTGGCAAACTTACAAGCCCTTCGGCAGTATCGCTTGTCTTATTAATCCCAACCTGGGTTGCCTCTACTTTCGTTTTGGGAGTCCATAGCGGCGGTTCATCAATTAAAGTATAGCCAAGCGAGGGGAATTCCTCATTTATTTTTACCCACTCCTCCGCTGTCAGAGTTTCTAGCAGCATAGGCAATAGGATATTGTTTTCTTTAAACACCATTTCGGTAACGCCGTCTGCCGCTTTTTTTACTAATGTTCCAAGCTCCTCCGAAAACACACCTTTATCTAATGCTCCCGATGCCGCCGATATATCCCGCCTAATATCGTCATCTACCGACCACATCACTTTGGGCGGTCCAGATATTCCATATCTCTCAAGGTAGGGGAATAATATGTTTTCCTTGCGTTGGTAGTGTACCTTAACCGTTGCAAGAAGGGTAAGCGCCGCCTTTAGTTGCACACTCCCCGCTTTAAAGTCCTTTTCGGCTAACTGTAAGGCGGGTAACATTTGTTCATTTACCACTTTTTCGATAGCCGTATTCTCTCGTTTCATAACCCACACGGGATGCCCGGGCTTTTCCGACTCTGGCATTGCGTGAATTTCGGCAATACTCCCCTTAAATACCGCAGAGTGTACATCACAAAGTTTTTGCACTTCCTCTACCGGCAATCCTTCGGATATTAAGGCTTGCTCCGCCTCGGAGATTTCCTTTGCGGACACTTGGTCGAAGACTTTGCTAAAATGTGCCTTTGCCTCCTCAAGGCTCTTGCCCTCGTGCAGCATCTTTAATATATCCTTAATACCCTGTTTTCTGTATTCGCTATTATTAATTTCTTTACTCATTATTATCTCCTTCTTCCACACTATATCCGTGTTCTTGTAGTTTGTTTTTTAATATTTCTATTTCTACTCCTCTCAATTTTGCCCCTTTTTCTAGCGTCATAAACCTTCCTGCGGTGTTGCGCATCACAGGATTTACAATTTCGGGAAATCCTATTTCTTTAAGCACTAAATCTAACCCCGAGTTTTGCTCACAAAGATTATAAACGGTATCACTAAGGTTTATTGTTTTCATTAATAATCTCCTTGTGACACTATAATACAATTTTAATTGGTATTTGTATGTTGCTTTTGCAACTAAAAATACATTTTTGTAAATTTTTGTCAGAAACTCTTATCTTATAAGCTCCTTTTTAAGAACTCTTCACTTCTCTTTTGCTTTTGTTCACCTTATTTAGCTGTTCGGTCATAACAAACATAAGCACTGCAAAGATTATCAAGTACAAGGGATAAATAGCTATACTTATATGATTGGCAATCAGCCCAAACAGAGGCGGCATAAAAGTAACACCGATATATGCGCTTGCCATTTGTATACCTATTATTGCTTGAGAGTTCTCTTTACCAAAGTTAGCGGGGGTGGAGTGAATAATTGACGGGTAAATTGGTGCACATCCTAGCCCAATAATCACCAAGCCAACAAGTGCTGTTGCCGTAGGCACTCCTGGTATGCCCACCAATATTACCCCTGCCGTGACCACCCAAATACCATAGCGAATTAATCGCTTATCGCCCAATTTTTCCGAAATAAAGCCGCTTAAAAAGCGCCCAAAGGTGATACCTAAGTAAAATAATGAGGCATAGCTTGCCGCCGTTTCAACATTGACGCCTTTATATTCTACAAGATAGCTTGCCGCCCACAGCCCTGTCGTAGTTTCAAGGGCGCAATAACTAAAAAATGCAATAAGTATTAGCTTTACCCCTCTTATTTTAACAGCCTTCACAATGGTTAAAGTGGGGGCATCTTTTTTGCTCTCACTCTGCGTGTCATTCTTTTTCCATAATGGCAAACTAATAAAAAGCACCACTGTAAGCACTATTTGTATTATCGCTATCGTGCGATATCCCGAATTCCAACCCATACCCCTTGTTAAATAGTGGCTCATAATATAGGGGCTAACCGCCGCTCCTACTCCCCAAAAGCAGTGCAACCAACTCATATGCTTTGATGCATAATGTAGCGCCACATAGTTATTTAATGCCGCATCCACAGCACCTGCTCCCAAACCGTATGGGATTGCCCACAAACACAGCACCCAAAAAGAACGGGTAATTGAAAACCCAAATAGCGCTACTGCTGTCATCAGCACGCTTACTGCAGTAACTAAACCTGCGCCAAGTTTTTTGGTTAACCTGTTGGACATCAAGCTAGATACTATTGTACCGCCTGCGATAATCATCGTTACAATCCCCGCATAAGAAAGCGGCACATTAAACTGCGTATACATCACGGGCCAAGATGAGCCAAGAAGTGAGTCGGGAAGTCCCAAACTAATAAACGCTATATAAATTATCGCAAGAAGTAGTGAAAACATTTAGCCTCTTTGTTGTATTTGTTGATTTTTTAAAATAATAATGGCCGTCCCTTGTCCTAAGCGGTTTACTTATCCGACTATATAAGGAGTTGGGACGGCTTTTTTGTTAGTTACACGGGTCTTTAAAGTTTAGATAGCTGTATAGCCGCCGTCTACCGATATATTTTGCCCCGTCACATAGGACGCTTCCTCGCTAGCAAGGAAAATAGCCGCTGCATTAAGTTCGCCCTCTCTGCCATAGCGACCAAGCGGAACGGTGGCTTTCATAAAGTTGGTAAACGCCTCGGTATTTAGCACATCAACAGTTAGCTCTGTTTCAAAATAGCCAGGGCTGATTGTGTTGCAAGTCACATTATATTTAGCAAGTTCTGCGGCAACTGCTCTAGTAAAGTTTATCACGCCGCCCTTTGATGCGTGATACGAAACCGTACCCATTACAGTATTGCCAACCTGCCCGTAAATAGATGCGATATTTATAATTCTGCCGTATTCTTTTTCTACCATATATTTAGCAAACGCTCTGGTAACCTTAAATACGCTTGATAGGTCAACTTCCATAGTGAAGTCCCATTCCTCATCTGTCATATCAATAACGCCTGCATTTTTAGATGCGCCCGCATTATTTACAAGAATATCCACCTTGCCATAATACTTTATTGCCTCTTCTGCAGCTTTGTTTACCGCCTCCGTATTGGTGACATCGCATTGGATAGGCAAGCACCTAACACCAAGCGCTCTAATTTTTTCTGCAACTTCTTGCAGTCTATCCATTCTCCTGGCCATAATAACCAAGTCTGCTCCTTGTTTAGCAAACCCTGTTGCCATCTGGACTCCTAGCCCCGACGACGCACCTGTAACAACTGCAACACGACCTTGTAAATTAAACATCAAAAAATCTCCTTTTAAAAGTGGTTTTTATACACTTAAATTATACCAAATTATTCATTTATCGGCAAGCAAAAACCTAGCGAAAGCGCACAAATTAACAACCACCAGCAACACAAAATATCACAGGTTTTAAAATAAAATAATTGAATTAAAGTTAACCTTTCTTAAATCGGCTCACACTTAACATAATGCAAATATTCAACAGTTTTGTTTGCCAAAATATTTCGATTTTTTTCAACATCTGCTTGATATCTCTTATATCTTTGTGTAAAACAACCATATTCCCCACGCAAAGATAGAATTTCTTTTATGTCGTCACAGGAAAGTAGTCCTTCGTTATTATAACTTACGAATATATACTTTGCTTTAATGTTTTTTATTAAATCTATAAACTCTTGTTTAACTTTTTGTTTTGAGCAATACTTTGAAGTTATATTGTCAACCCTTAACCCAGTTTTTCCTTTTATTTTAGGGTTGTCATATTTAGCTATCGTTTCAAGCAAGTGGTAATTTGCAGAATATTGCCTGTGATTATATGGAGGGTCAATATAAACGATATCCGCATAAATATCCTTTACCAAGTCATTAGCATCTTTATTACAAACAATGTGTGCATGCTTGTTTTTATACAATACTTGTGGCTTTAGGGTAAATAAGCTACTTGCCGACCTCTTGACTTTTTTCAAAAATGCACCGTATACGGAAGCGGTATTGGCAACCTTATCAACACTTTCTAACAATGAGGCTATCAAAAACCAGTATTCATTTTCATTAATACTACTATTAGTTTTCCACTCCTCAATTTTTGAACGAATAGCATCACATTTTTTTGCATTTTCGTCGGTAAAATATTGGCGAGGTTCTTTATCTTTTGTCCCCCCTAAAGCATAATTTTTATAAATAAAGCCTTCTACCTGCGGGATATTGTTAAGGTATTGACAAACAACTTCGTTTTTCTCCTTGGTTTCTTGTAAGCCTGAAACTATGTTTGTCAAGCCGTCAAACTTTAGAATCATATGATTGCCAATTAGATGCTTGTTTAATGCGTAGCTATAATATTGTATATCATTTGAAATCACCTTAAAGCCCTTTTGCTTAAAACGAAGTCCGACAACACCCGTCCCAGCAAAAAGGTCACAAAACACACCTTCTTTTATATTGGCAACCTTGCTAATAGATGAATACAAAAAATCTAACAGCGAATGCTTGCTACCGATATAATTCATTGGTCATCATCTCCATATAATTTTTTCATTATATCAATAGTGACTTCGCTTGCAATTTTTTTAACACTTTCTTTTCTATATGCAACGGGGTCATATTGATAGCAGCCATTGCATCCAAGTTCTTCATCCCAGATTTCATCACCTTTATAAAATGAATAAGGGTTGCCTTTTATATTTTTTGCATTCCAACGCCTATTTGTTGCCTTGCAGCGTTTGCAAATTTGTCGCTTTATATCGTTTGCCGCCTTACAAAGTGGTTGAAAATCTTGAATTTTTTGTGTTTTTAAATTAGAAACAGATTCGCTCATTTTTCTGCCTTCTTTGTGGTCTATTTCGATTTGCACATTAGCAGATTTTCCATTTACTCCTAGCATAACGCAGTTTTTATTTCTATAATGCAACCTAATATCACGCCGAATTTGTTGATTAAAAGACCCGTTTGTGTTCAATCCATTTAATCTGACACGGTCTATACGGTTGCCTATTGTTATTGATTTATCAAACTCAATTATATATTTCTTTGCAAGGCTACCGTCACGGCGAGCCCAGTCAGCCCCATTTCCAAATACCAATGAGCCATATTTACCAGTAAATTCATCAATACTTACCCAACGGCTAACACCGTTTTCATCAGGATTTGCAAGTTCTAAAAATAATTTATTCTTTGTCATTTCTTTTCATTCTTTTTAAATATCAGTATGTATTCGTGCTTGAAAATATAATAATCACTCGTCAATGCCCTATATCGCCATATTTGTTCTTTATCTTTTTTTGCTCTATTGCCACACATGTTTTTCACAACTATGCTTTTTAGTGTTAGCCCAAGGCTTTTTGCATCCTCTAGTAAATAAAAACCAAGAGGTATCCATTCTGCATTTTGATATAAGTCGCCAATTACAATAGCCAAATATCTGTTGTTTTCTAATATATTTATAGTATTCGATAAGACTTCTTTAAATTTTTCTCTAAATTCATTTAGCGAGGTAGAATTGGACAAATCTCTAACAGATTCACTAAATTTAATAATATTATGATAGGGAGGATGTAGAATGGCAAATTGCGCCCTTTCTTTGCCATTTAATTTTAGCATTTTTTTAACATGTTCAAAAGTTTGCTTATCTGTACTATCGCCAAATAACAAGTTGTCTTTATGGGTACTAAGCTTTTCTTTTATATATTCAATGAGATTTTGTTGAATATCTATACCAATAAAATTCCGCTCCAAAGCTTGCGCTTCATAAACAGTAGTTCCACTCCCGACAAATGGATCAAAAACAATATCTCCTTTTTTTGTGTAACGCTTTATGAGTTGCCTTGGCACTTGGGGAACAAAATTACCATGGAAAAAGCCATCGTGTTTGCCGTTGTTATCACGATTATTAAAAATCCACAGACTACCTGTTTCTATATCAGAGTCTTTCCAATCGACTAAATCAATGTCATTAAACTTTGGCAAGCGTTACACCTCATTATCTAGTAAATATTTTAGCATAAACATAGGTTTTTTGCAACTATATCATTTGCGCTCCTGATTACTCAAATAAATAACTTGTCATGGATAGTGAACCCATAACACAACTGTCGTTATATACAGTTATTTTGTCGTCCTTGTCGGCTGCGCCCAATATATATAGTATTGGGTTAAAGTGGTCGGTTATTGGTACGGCTAGTTTGGCTGTTTCGCCCAAACTCTGATAGTTAATGATATTGTCATGATTGCCGCTCATAATATTTTCCTTTATAAAAGCGTCAAACCTGTGCGCCCAATCAAAACCGTTATCCCCCATACCCCAATTAACTAGCTTCAAGTTATGCACAATGTTCCCTGTGCCAAACAGTAGCACTCCTTGCTCTCTAAACTGTTTTAGTTCCATTCCAATACGGTAGTGTACCTCTGGGGGTGCTAACGCATCTATGCTTATTTGGAATACCGGAATATCTCTTTCGGGATACATATGTACAAGAACGGACCAAGTGCCGTGGTCTATCCCCCACGAATTATCAAACACACTCTCCTTACTTATCAATCTCTTTGCCTCGGCAGCAAGAGCAGGGCTTCCTGGTGGGCTATAAACAATTTCGTATAATTTTTGAGGGAATCCGTACATATCGTATATGGTTTTTGGGTTGTCCTCGTTCATTATCTTAGTACCCTTTGTGTACCAATGGGCAGATATAGATATTATCGCTTTGGGCTTAGGCACATCCTTTACCATCTCTTTCCAACCCCTCGTGTAGCGGTTGTCCTCAATGGCATTCATTGGTGAGCCGTGTCCTGCAAACATCATAGGCATCTTTGTCATTGCTCTACGCTCCTTTTTATCAGACGGTTATTTTGTCGATATTACAGCTTTTTCCAGCATTTCTCTGATAATTTCGGGGGGCTGTGCGCCAGAAAGAGAATATTTATTGTCAATCAAAAAGAAAGGCACAGAGGATACTCCTATTGAGCGGGACTCAAAAATGTCTTGCTTGACTTTATCTCCATAATCATTGCTGTCCTCCCTGCTGCAACTTCTCCGTTCAAATTCTAATTTATCGCTACAATAGCAATGTTTTTAGCCAACATCCAACCGACCACACAACCTCAAGAAAGTCTAAAAAACATCTAACCTGACCACTCACAAAGGCTGACATCTAACTTGACCACTTGACTATCAAAAAGCGCCTTTATGGACTTGTTTCCGACGTGTGTGTACCGAAAAGGTAAGTCATTTGTGTTTCGTGTAGATTTGTATTCCAGTGATTTCAACTTTGTAGTGTGATATCCTTTTTAAAACAAATGATACGATTGGCTTCTTGAAAGCCGAATTTTATATGAAAAGCATAACTTTCTGCATTGCTAATTTCACAATCGCTGGCAAACTCAGTACAAGCATTATCTTTAGACCACAGTTCACAGTGTTGGAGCAATTGCGTAGCAATACCCTTATTTCGATAATTCTCCATTACAAAAACACCTTCTAAATAGCCAACCGGACTGCTGTCTGTACCTTCAACATAATCATGCCGAAGTTGGCATTGTGCAAACCCGACAGGAATATCATTATCAAAATACAAAAAAAATACAGTCTCTTTATCTAAAATCAATTCTTTCATTTCCCGCCTTAGGTCATCAAATTCATTATCCGGCCATAGAAGGATTGCTAATTGCGTTATTGTTTTCAAATCGGATATCATTGCTTTTCTTAACATAAGTTTTTCTCCTATTTTTTAAAAAATAAAACAGCTTACATTACAGCCTTGTCATCAATACTACCGTCTCAACGTGTTTTGTTTGGGGGAACATATCGTAGGGGGTGATTGCGGTGGGGTGGTAACTGCTCAAGGCGGCAATGTCACGGGAAAGGGTTTTGGGATTGCAAGACAAGTATATTAGCGTGAGGTCTTTATGCAAGGGGAGCGTGTTGAGGGTGGCGGTTAGCTCGGGCGATAAGCCTTTGCGGGGCGGGTCTAAAAATATGATTATTTGCTTGCCATCTAAATATAAATTCTCGCTTGCTAGCAACTTGGGGAGAGCTTCCGCCGCATCGCCGTTTATGTTGGTTGCCGTTAAATTGTTTTTAGCATATAGTGCGTTTGCATCTTGCACTGCCTCGGGGATTATCTCGATATTGTAAGTTTGGACTCCTGATTTTGCAAGTAGAGCGCCCAAAAGCCCGACTCCTGCATAACAGTCTATGAATATCGTGTTAGGATTGGGTTGGATTATCTCTATTATTTGGGTATATATTTTATCTCTAATTTCATCGTTGACTTGAAAAAAGGATAGGGGATTTAGCGCAAGGGCGACTCCTCCGATACTAAGTGTTTGTTCCCCTTTTAGCACCTCTATTAGCTTATCTCCCATAACAATATTGTTTTGCTTTTTGTTAACGGATAGGCTTAATGTTACGGAAGGGAATGTTCTTTGTAATTGATTGGACAATAACTCAATACCATCCACCCCATCTCCGTTTATCACAAGTGTTACCGATAGCTTGTTGTCTATATAGCGGGCGGTCAGGTGGCGAAGTAGCCCTTTGCCGCTTTTTTCGTTATATACAGTTTGGGCGGTGCTGTTTGCAAAACCCAATACCATCCCGATAAGCTTATCCGCCCAATCGGCGTGGAGGTAGCACTTGGTTAAGGGAACAACATTGTGAGTGCCTGCTTTGAAAAACCCAAGTACAACTTTTCCGCTTTGTATGCCAAAGGGAAGTTGTATTTTATTGCGGTAATATAGGGGTTTAGAGGGGGCAACCTTGTCAACTTCCCCCGTGTAATTTGCATTCTTTTTTAAAATATTTATTAAGGTGCTTTGTTTGTAATCAAGCTGGGCGCTGTATTCAAGGTGCATAATATCGCAACCGCCGCACCTGCCAAACAGGGGGCAAATGGGGCGCACTCGTTGAGCGGATGAGGTGATTGTTTTAATTAAAGATGCAAAAATTAACGACTTCTTTATGTGTTCCACCCTTGCAAGCACCCTCTCTTTAGGAAGTGCTTGCGGCAAAAACACGGTATAGTTCTCGTAATGCCCTATTCCCTCGCCGTTTGAACCTAAATCGTTTATATCAAGCTCTATTGTATCGCCTAATTTTATACAGCTGTCGCAAATAGCACTTTGAGGTTGTTTAGGTTTGGCTTTGGTCATCCTCTTTTTATCTGCTCTAAAAATTCTATTGTCTTTTCCATACACACCTTGCTACCCTTTTTGAACGGGAAAAGATGCGTGCAATGCCCGTCACCTTTCATATTTGCAACATAGCCGTCTGCCTTAACACCCTTTTCCCTTAGCTTATCTAAAAAGGCGTCAATTTGCCCGCCGCAAAAAGAATCTTTTTCGGCGGCGACAGCAAAAGTTTGAGGGAAGTTGGACTCCACAAGGTTGACAAGATTTATTGCATCTCTGTATTCTATCTTATTTGGGTACTCATAATCCTTATGATTAGTACCGAAAACGCAGTTAGAGACATCTCTTGCAACATTGAGTGCGACCTTTTTCCCAAAGCATTGCATAAGGTTAAAGGGTGCGCAAAAAGTGAGCAGCGCTCGTATCTTCTCTCCCGTATAGGCGGGGAGCGACAAGCGCTCTCTCAAGCTTTCGTTGTGTATTGCGGCAACAGCATGGGCTGCATAATATCCGCCGGCAGAGTCACCCGTGACCACAATTCGGCTTAAGTCTAACGGGTAGCGCTCGCCCAAAGTGTTTATAAAATTTAGGGCGGATATCACATCCTCTGTGGATGCGGGGAATATGTGTTTGGGGGCAAGGCGATAGTTAATGTTTGCCACAAACCAACCGTGGGATGCAAAATAGCGTGCTATACCGCTGCGGTATTTTTTATCCCCCCTTACAAAGCCGCCGCCGTGAACATTGACGAGCACGGGCAATGCACCCTCGTTATCCTTAGGGTAATAGACATCCATGGCGGTATCGTTTGCAAACCTTGGGTCAAAGGAGAGATTTTTATCACATTTAACCCCATTATAACGCTTATAGTTCCTTAGCGGATGATTTATGTAGTCGCTTATTCTAAAAAAAAGTACAGATGGATGCATTTTTTACCCTCTAAAAATTATTTTTCTTGGATATTATATTGTTTATATATTGTACTACCCATTAGCGGATATGTCAATATCTGCAGCTTTGATTTGAGGTTAAATTTGTGCTAAGAGCGCTTTTGATGTGTGCTTTTGGGCAGTTAAATTTTCATTTTATCCAAACTTTTATCTACAAGTTTCCATTTTCCCAATCGTTTTGCAATGAGGAACACACCAAAGAACAACGGCACGGCAAGCACTGCGACGGGCAGCATAAGTTTTAGCATATTGGGGGTGATTTCGGTAGACAGCCCAAAGAACTCGGGCAGGCTAAAGAATGAGAAGTCCGCAAAAAATGCGGCTACAAGCATTCCCACCATAGAGATAAACAGGATTGTGCGGAGCAAATTGAAAGGATAGCTAATTTTTGCAAGATAGGCAAACCCTACTGCCGCTGTAACGACTAGAGCGGTAGTGGAAGTTTGCTCTTTGGTTAGTGATAATAGCGGGGCAATGACCACAACAATCATAACCGAAATTACCACGGTTATTGCGCTTGGAAGCGCATTGGTTACAACTTTGCTAAAGAATCTGCCCGTAACCCGCTCTTTGTTTGCCTCTAGTGCAAGCACCATTGACGGTATACCTATGGTTACCACTCCCACAAGTGTTAGGTGTCTTGGCTCAAAGGGAAGTGGCAAATCTACAAAGAGAAAGATAACCGCAAACATAAAGCTATACAATGTCTTAACAAGGTATAGCGATGATGAGCGCTCTAAGTTGTTGATACTGCGCCGCCCTTCGGCAACTATTTTGGGCATTGAGGCAAAGTTGTTGTCTTGCAGCACAAGCTGTGCCACATTTTTTGCCGCATCGCTCCCCGCCGCCATTGCAATGGAGCAGTCCGACTCTTTAAGCGCTAAAACATCGTTTACCCCGTCACCTGTCATTGCAACGGTATGCCCTTTTGCCTTGAGCGCCTTTACAAGCGCAAGCTTTTGGTCGGGAGTAACCCGCCCGAATACCGTATACTTTGATGCCGCCTCCGCCAACTCCTCATCGGGTATGGTTGTTGCATCTATATAGTTATCGGCATCCTTGACGCCCGCTTTTTGTGCAATGCTCCTAACCGTAAGCGGATTGTCGCCAGATATAACTTTAATATTTACACCCTGCTCGGCAAAAAATCGTAGCGTTGCGGGGGCTTCTTTTCTAATTTTATCGGTGATGAGAATATAGCCTAAAAACTTGAGTTTTAAGGGGAGTGTGTTGTTTTGGATAGGAGTTTCGGACGACACCAATATTAGCACACGATTGCCACGCTCGGAGAAGTTTTTTAATGCCTTTTTCATCTTGACAGTCATTTTTTTAACGATAAACTCCGCCGCACCCATTGCATAACTGTTGTTTTCAAACACCGCACCGCTCCACTTTCTCTGTGAGGAGAATGGAATGATATCCTCGGTGGTTTCAGATGGGTAAATATTTTCTATATAATTTCGTATCGCCTCCGCCGTGGGGTTTTCGTCTTTTAAGGAAGCTAACAGATTGGCAAGAATTTCTTGCATTTCCTCCTCGGATATCCCGTGCGGAATAAGTTCTGCCACCTCCATACTGCCCTCGGTGATTGTGCCTGTTTTGTCTAGGCATAGCATATCCACCCGTGCAAGGGTTTCCACGCAATATAAATCCTGCGCAAGTGCCTTGTGTTTGGCAGTGCGTATTACGCTAAGGCTAAATACCCCTGTTGTAAGCAGCATTAGCCCGCTAGGTATCATACTGATAAGGTTTGCCGCAACGGTTAGCACAACCTCGTTTATGTCGACACCATGCCCAAAATACTTCATTGCAAACAGTCCGCCGCCAAGGGGCAGTATGATAATTGCCATAATCTTTATAAAGCGGGTGACGGAGCGCAAAATTACCGAGTTGGGCGCTTTTATATATTTTGCGCCGGCGGATATTTTAGTCGCATAGTTTTCTTTGCCCACTCGTATCACCTGTGAAACGGCACTGCCCGATATCACATAACTGCCCGACAGCACTTCGTCGCCGGGGTTTTTTATTATCGCATCGGGTTCGCCTGTGAGGAGCGACTCGTTTACCTCTATACTGCCCTTGATAACCTTGGAGTCGGCAGAGATTTGGTTGCCCGCAGACAGCAAAATAATATCGTCCATTACAATATTTTTAATGGCAATATCCTGTTCCTCTCCATCTCGCCTAACCTTGGCACGAGGAGCGGAAAGCAACGACAGTTTATCTATTGTGCGCTTTGCGCTAAGTTCTTGTATTATGCCTATAAGAAGGTTAAATACTACGACCGAAAGAAAGCCAAAGTTGGATAGCCCCTCTATACCGGGCTTAACAAAAAAGGCAAGCAAAACTGCCAGCCCTGCAAATAATAGGTTGAAAAATGTGAGGGTGTTAGTGCGGAGAATTTCCAAAACGCTCTTTGTTTTGATGTTTTGGTCGCCGTTTATTAGCCCGTCTGCCGCTCTTTTTTTCACCTCGCCCGCAGTAAGACCATTTATATCTATTACCGGGGCAGTCTTTTCACTCATAAAGTTTCTCCAATATGTTATATGGATATTATACTATACTTTATCCTTCTTTTTGAATACTGTTTTAATCTTATCACCCGCCTTTACAAAAGGCGCTTTAACTTTTTCGGCGGGAATCACAGTGACCTTGTTGAGGATGAGAATAACCGCATAGATTATCGCCATAACAAGGAAAATGGCAAGCATCCCTTTCCAAGTGATTTCGAGTGCATATTTTAGGTTTTGAGTATCGATTGCAAGAATAGCGTTCATTATCATATCTCCTTAAATTTTAAAATTTAGCCCACGCCAAGCATTGCAGGGACGATTGAGAGTATCACGCCGCCTGCGACAACCGATGCGATTTGCCCCGATACATTGGCGCTTACTGCGTGCATAAGCAAATGGTTGGACGGGTCTGCCTCTAACCCAAGTTTTTGTATCACCCTTGCCGACATTGGGAATGCGGAAATCCCCGCCGCCCCCACCATGGGGTTAAACTTCTTGCCCTTCGGTAGGAACAGGTTGAGAAATTTTGCAAACATCACACCGCCTATGGAGTCAATAACAAAGGCAAATAACCCTAAGCCCATAATTAGCATAGTTTCCCAACTTACAAAGTTTTCTGCTTTCATACTAGCGGCTATTGTGATACCAAGCAGTAAGGTAATGAGGTTGGCAAGCGTTTTTTGTGCGGTTTCGGATAGATTTTCTAACACTCCGCACTCTCTTATAAGGTTGCCAAACATTAGCATACCAACAAGTGCAACAGATGCGGGAGCGATAAGCCCAGCAATAACGGTAACAACTATGGGGAATATGATTTTGGTGAGGCGGGTGACCTGTTGGGGGTTGTAGTCCATACGAATCATACGCTCTTTTTTGGTAGTGACTAACTTGATTGCCATAGGTTGGATAATGGGTACAAGCGCCATATATGAGTAAGCAGCAACGGCAATTGCGCCCATATATTCGCTCCTTAACACATTGGCAACAAGAATAGAGGTAGGACCGTCCGCCGCTCCAATAATGCCAATAGATGCGGCATCGCCAATTCCAAAGCCGAATATGACCGCAAAAATAATTGTGATAAAGATACCTATTTGCGCTGCTGCGCCAAAGAATAATAGTTTTGGGTTGGAGAGTAGCGGACCAAAATCTATCATTGCCCCTATGCCAATAAAGAGCAAGAGGGGAAATGCCTCAGATGCGCCTATTCCTATATCAAACAGCCAATCGATTATACCGACAACCTCGCCTATAACGGGCAATGTCTGGGTTGCCGCTCCCGAAAGAGGTAGATTTATGAGAATCGCCCCAAAACCCATGGGTAAAAGTAAGGCGGGTTCTAGCTTTTTTGCAATTGCTAGGTAAATGAGCAGAGCGCCAATCACCCACATAACAATCATTTGCCATTGAAAATTACCGTCTTTAAAGCTTTCTAATAAAAAATCCATAACTGCAAGCTACTCCTTAATGCGCCATATTCCGCTATATTATAGTATAGTTAAAAACTTAAAGAAAAGCAACCCCTTTTAGCGGGAAAAAATCAATCTTTTTAAATATTGAATTGCTTTCTAAATTAAGCGCCTCTGTTGCACCTGCTTTGGGAATTTACTAATTTGCTCATTTTTCATTTTGGGTATGGACAATACCTTAAAGTATTGTTACAATTTAGATATATGTTAATATGGAGGAGTGTTGCCGCCCCTCTTTTTTGAATAGTATTTTCCCTAATGGAAAAATGATATTACTTCGTAATGATATTACACTATGTAATACCCTTCGCCTTCAAGGGGAATGCTATTGCACTAAGGTGCAGTTATAGGATAAAAATGTATATTAAATTCCCTTTAAAAGATTGAATTGATTCCTAAATTAAGTGCCTCTATTGCTCTTGCTTTGGGAATTTACTAATTTGCTCATTTTTCATTTTGGGTATGGACAATACCTTAAAGTATTGTTACAATTTAGATATATGTTAATATGGAGGAGTGTTGCCGCCCCTCTTTTTTGAATAGTATTTTCCCTAGCGGAAAAGTGATATTACACTATATAATGATATTCGCCTTGAAGGGGAATGGTATTGCACTAAGGTGCAATTATAGGATAAAAATGTATATTAAATTCCCTTTAAAAGATTGAATTGATTCCTAAATTAAGCGCCTCTGTTGCACCTGTTTGGGGAATTTACTAATTTGATCATTTTTCATTTTGGGTATGGACAATACCTTAAAGTATTGTTACAATTTAGATATATGCTAATATGGAGGAGTGTTGTCGCCCCTCTTTTTTGAATAGTATTTTCCCTAGCGGAAAAGTGATATTACACTATATAATGATATTCGCCTTGAAGGGGAATGGTATTGCACTAAGGTGCAATTATAGGATAAAATAATTAAGATGCGATTATTATACATATTAAATATTCTTATAGTTTGACGCAAGGCGGCAAATATCACTGTCCATTAGGTAAATATCATTGGGGATAAGTGAATATCTCTGCAACTAAACAATATCACCGACCGATAAGTCTAGCGGTTATCTATATATATTAAATATCCTTTAGAGTTTTACGCAAGGCGGCAAATATAATTGACCGTTAGGTCAATATCATTGGTGGTAAGTGAATATCTCTGCAACTAAACAATATCACCGACCGATAAGTCTAGCGGTTATCTATATATATTAAATATCCTTTAGAGTTTGACGCAAGGCGGCAAATATCACTGCCCATTAGGTAAATATCATTGGGGATAAGTGAATATCACTGCGGCTAAACAATAGCACTGACCGATTGGTCAGTGCTTACTATATATATTAAATATCCTTAAAAGTTTGATGCAATGCGGCAAATATTACCGACCATTAGGTTAATATCATTGAGCGTTAGTCAATATCATTGGCAGTCAAGCAATATCACACAGATAAGTCAATATTACCTATATACCTGCGGGTTGTTTTTTACCATAACACCCATTGCCTCGTCGCATATCTCTAGAGTTTGGTCTACAAGCTCGGGAGTTAACGATAGATTTACAAAGTGGTTGTGGTGGTTGGTAAGAAATACTCCCCGTTTGACGCACTCGGCTATCCACTCTTGGTGAAGGAGGAGGGATTTATCGTCCTTAATCATAAGATAGAATAGTGCAGGCTCGCCCGATATTGTAAGATTTACCCCTCGCTCTTTTGCTATTTTTGCAAAGCCATCTGTTAGGCGTGTAGCTATCTTGTGGAAGTAGGCGCAAGCATCGTTTGCTATAAGTTTATTTATATTTGCTATGCCGGCGGCAAAGGGGACAGCACTCATCCAATAACTTCCCGTGTACATGATTCCGCCAACAGCGGACTTTAAAAACTCCTTGCCGCAAAGAGCGGAAACATTGTAGCCGTTGGCAAGCGCTTTGCAAAAACAAATCAAGTCTGCCTCTATCCCGTAATGAATGTCTGAGCCAGCAATGTTTAGCCTAAAGCCCGCACGGATATCGTCTATAATGAGAATAATGCCGTTTTCGGTGCAGAGGCGGCGCACTTCTTGCCAATAGCCCTCGGCGGGCAGTACATTATCTAAAAAGTTGCCGTGCATATAGGGGGTGGAAATAAAGCAAGCTATTTCTCCTTTATGCTCCTCTATTGCTTGTTTTAGTTGCCCAATATCGTTAAAATCAATATAGATAGAGTTTTGACAATCCTCGGGAATTGTGCCGGGGGAGTCGGGTTTTTGCGTCCACGGCGCTACACCATGATAGTAGCCGTTGGTGAAGATTATCTTCTTTTTACCCGTGTAGTAGCGTGACGCCATAATTGAAAGTGTGGTGACATCGCCGCCGTTCTTTGCAAAAAATGCCCAATCCTTTTTTACTGTATGGGTGAGAAGTTCTGCAAACTCCACCATTATTGAGCCTGGTATACTTACGCAGTTACCCTTTTTCATTTGTGCCTCGGCAGCGGCATCTACATCGGGGTCGCAATATCCCAATACATTAGGTCCGTAACCGCACATATAGTCTATAAACCTGTTGCCGTCGGCATCCCATATTAGAGAGCCTTCCGCACGCTCGGCAAAAAACGGAAATGCAGACGGCGGTATCATACAGCCCTCGGCAGGTCCTAGGTGTCCGTATACCCCGTTGGGTATAAACTTGCCCGCCCTTGCCATTAGTTCTCTGTTTTTGGTGTAGGAATATGTTTTCATTGTTTACCCCCTTTTTTTAAGACAAATATTTGGGTACTATGTTGAGTACTTTGTTGAGGTTGTCAAGCATTGGTATATAACCTTTCATTAAAAGTTCGCCTTTGCTTAAACAAGTCATTGCATCTATACGCCCATTAATTAGGTCGCCCGCTACTTCTACGGTGCTAAATATCATAAATGCCCTTGGGTTTTCCGACTTTTTGAATACGACAGAAAGCTTGCCGTCCTTTTTTATTAGGGTAGCATATGCTTTATCGGTTATTTCTAGGCTCACTTCCCCCTCGGGAATGCGTGCGCCTGCAATCTTGCCAATCTCGTCATAAGTGCCAACTTGTCCTAGAGCGGCGCACATGGCATAAAAGGCAAGTATAGTGGAAAGTTCTGTTTCCTCTGTGCCGTCTAAGCGCTTGCCCGTCCTCATTATAGCGCCCATTTCGTTTGTCAGCACGCTAAACGGACTGCTTGGGTTTCCCATAAACTTTAAGGTTTTGCCTAACCCTTTTATGGGAAGGGGCATAGCTTTGCCGTCCACCACATCGTTAAACTGTGAGGGGGATGCAATATAAAGGTGAATATCCGTCTTTCTTTTGTCATTGGGAATTACGGCAACCTTGCCGTCTGAGAAAATTAGCAACCCGTCAGGTCCATCCTTGACATTAAACCGTACGGTTATATTCTGCCTTGATGCGATTGCCTGCGCTTGGCTATCGAGTTCGACAAACTTTTCAAGAGCGCCTATGGCGGCATAAAAGTTTACGAATGCCTTTGTTTTTACTGGCATAGCAGTTCTCCTCCTTAATATGAAGTTGTATTTATCCAAAATATCCTAAGGATAATTTTGCGAAAACCAATGTATTTGGCGCTTAAAAGAACCGCCTTTGGCGACTCCTAGGAGGGTGTTTTCTCCTAGGAGTATAAGTTGTTTAATTGTAGTAAGTCTTGTCGTTTATGCCCATTTTTTCGTTTAGTGATGCAGGGTTGGTGCGTGCGGGAGCGTTGCCCTTTGGCACATTGTCTATGCCCTTTTTCCAAAGCGAACGCTTGTAAGAGCGATTGTATCTCTTGAGGAAACCCCTGTGTCTTATTGTGATGAAAACCACCACGGCAAGCAGCACAACAAACATACCCACCGCCGCATATGTAATATATGTAAGAAGGGTTGCATCTATTTCCACATCGCTAATCGTGCCGTATATCTTCTGCTCGGGAGGACGAACTTCGGGTATCGCACCTGCGGCAAGAATATATGTATCAAGCGAATTGGTTGTGAAAGAAACATTTCTGCCGTAGGCATCTATAACCGATTTGTTTATTGGTATAATTGTACCGTCGGAAGATAGGCGGTATACGGCAAACTCAATGTAATTTTGGAAGTCGTCCGGTATGGGTAGGGTTACGGTGATTTCACCGGTATTGTACTGTGAGCCAAAGTCGGTAAGAGAGAGTTTGCTAACATGGACAATGGCACGGGGAGTGCCTTCGGCAACTGTTTCTAGCAAGGCTTGCTGAACATTATTAACAAATCCGCTGACTTTATCGTACCTTAATACATCTAGCGCAACACCGGGGGTGAGGTCGTTGCCGTCTATCTTTATTCCCGTTTCCTCGTCACGGAGGAGCAATACTTCACAACGGCGCTTTAATTCTATTAGTTTGATATAAAGTGCGGTGTCAAAGACTTCCTTTTGCGTACCCAACATACTATCGTATGCGTTATATACCCTTATAATATTGGTATAGTCGGCTCGTGTTACCACATTTATTGCCGGCAAGGTGGCAACGCTCTGCCCCAAATTAATCACCGTTTCCATAAGTGCGGCAAGCTTTTTATACTCGGTTTCCAACTTGGTGTAGTAGCCTGCATATTCACCCTGTTTAATCATATTTTGTTGCCACTCGGGATAGAGAATTAGCGGGTCGTTGGTTTCAAAATAGTTTATGTAGGTGTGCATCTTGTTATAGTCATCCACCAAAGTAAACAAGTTTTGCCTGCTTATTTCTGTTAGGTAGGTTTGATAGTCGTTAACCTCTTTTTGCAAAGTAGCAAGCCTGTCACGGAGGCGGTTGATTTCGTTTTGGAAGTACGCTCGGCGGGAGGCTGTCAAGCCAGACTTGCCCTCCTCAAACTGCTCCTCATATTTATATAATAAATCCTTATGTTCTTGGCTTAGGGTTATTGTGTTTATTGTAAGCTCAAACACCGTCATATAGAATATAAGCTCGCTGCGGTTACCTGCCATATCCTCTACTATGATATGTACATAACCGCCCTTGCCTTCGGGAAGTCCGCCCGTGTTGCTGTTGTCTACGGTGTTAGTAGCGATAATCTGCCCGTTGGTCAATAGGAAGTTGTTGTACCACGCATACCTAAAGTTTTCCTCTACATAGGTTATAGCTTGGTCTATATAATAGGTATTGGGATTTTGCCTGTCTATGGACTCTGTGCCGTCGGCATTTACGATAATCGCATTCCTAATAATACCAGAGTTGATGAGCGGCGGGGTGCTGTCTATTTTGACTGCAAACACTTTTTCCACCTTCAAGCCCGAACCATTTGTGGCAACAACAACAATATTGGATATCTCCTCCCTTACAAGGGGGTTGGAATCGTTCCACGGACTAATGTTGTGGGGGTCGGTATCTGTGTAGTATGTGTAGTTAACGGGGGACTTGGATGCCGCCTTGATAACCTTAGATATTCTAACTTCTTTGGCTTGCGTCCAAGTACCAGAGGATATATCCATAGTATTTGCCGTGCCAGGGATTGTGATTTGCCCAAGCAAGTCAAACTCGGGGCTAACCTTATCTACACGAAGGGTGAGTGTCCTTTCGTAAAACCTTGTAGATTCTTTTGCCGTTGCCCTAAGTTGAAGTTCTATCTCGCCATTGCCGTCAAAGCCCGTATCGCTGCTAATTGATGTGGCAAGGTCGTCGGTTGAGAAGAATGTGCCGTCACCGGGCAAGCTTTCAAAGGGATGAGATGGGTCTAACCTATAAGTATAAACCACACCGCCGGGGTTGGCTGTGGCAGGATTGATGGGAACGATAATTTCGTTGCCGTCGTCATCTGTCTGCCGTTCTACGGGGAATAGTCTTAAAAATATCTCTGCCGACTGCCAAGCGGAGCGCTCAATAACTGCGCCGCCGCTAGTCGTTTCTATGTCGAATTCGGGTGTGCGCACATCTATTCTTATCCTAACCCTAGCATCTGCGGCAAAGGTTGCGGTAGAGCCAGATATATTGGTAACCCTAAACTCAACCGTTGCATCCATATTGCCCACTATGGCATTGTCGTATATGGAGCTATGTTCGCCCACAAACCTGATTTCCTCAAGTCCGCCTGCGGTTTTGGCAATTTCGTTGTATTTTGTCCACTCGCCGTTCTGCCCTATTTTGTACCAATAGTAAACCTTGGTATCGGATATAGCAGTGATATTTATTGTCGCAACATTGCTCCAATTAAACTCATAAATACCCGCCACACCAATTGCGGCATTAACGGCACTCAAAGTGGCGGTGGGACGCTTTGCCTCTCCCTCCACTACAAATGTATACTTAATATAGTTGCTAGTTTGGTTAAGCTCATTTCTCGCAAAGAGATAGTAGGCTTTGCTAGACACATTAAGTTCGCCCGTCAAGCGTGAATAGCTGGACTCGGGCGGAAGTGTGGGAGTACCCGTGGTGTCCTCATAAAAATAATAATCTATGGGAGAAAGGTTGCCAAATATAGGCTTATTGAGGTCGTTGTTAGTTTCCCTAATGAATATGGGGGTATTGCTATACACGATGTAACCGCCCAACCCGTCGGAGACAATCTCGCCGCCCACCGCCTTGATGATAGCATACTCGGGAGAGGGTTGCGTTTTATCCAATTTGATGTAGACTTCGTCACCTCTGACACCACTGACCCGTCCTGCGGTATTGACAGCCCTAAAGTAAAGTCTGCCGTGGAAAGCAAGCCCCATTTCTAAACCTGTTTCGGGGTTAATTTGGGTGATGCCGTCAAATGAATAGGTTTTTTTGTCCGGCTCGTCGGGGTCGGTAAATACGGAGTCGGTAATATTTCTCCAACCCCAATCAATACCGTCATAAGAAACAAGTTTGAGCTGATATTGCGCAATATCCACATGCTCGGAAGTTTCGTCGGTAACCACGCTAATCGTAAAGTTTATTGATGCGCTCGTCCACTCGTCGGAGCTTTGATGATGCTCAATTTCTATGCTAAAGTCTTTAATATTGTATCGCACATCTAGATAGCGAACACGGGTGGTTTTTCTAACACCTGCCGAATCTAGCGCACGGGACTCCAAATAGAAAGCATATTTTACTGTTCCGTTCTCTATACTTTCCATCTCGGAAATCGGAATAACAAAAGTATTTTGGTCGGTTATGTGGATATAGCCGTTA
>JBAZCO010000006.1:0-35323 GCA_041654915.1 Clostridia bacterium
GATATGGGAGAGAACATCATCAAGTGCGGCAAAATAGTCGCCGCCACCTCTAATCTCACTCACCGCCTTTAGCAGTTTGGCAATAAGCGCCGCCCGCTCGGCGGCATCCTTGCCGTTTTCATCTTTGTCGTTATTGTCCTTGTCGTTGTTGTCGCCGTTTTGATTGTTATTTCCGCCGTTTTGATTGTTCCCATTATTCCCATTGTTTGGGTTGGGTTTAGGGGTTGGCAATATGCAAGCGACAAGCGACATAACCAATAAGACAACGGTAAGTAGCAGTAAAATGTTTTTAAAATGTTTTTTCATATTCTACCTCGCTATATTTAAATTATAGCACAAGGATTATATAAGTTCAATATCTGTTGTGAAACACGCATTATCGGAGTACCAAAGCGGGAAATTAGTACCCCAAACATTGTTATATAGGACAAACGATATCCCGTCTTGGGCTACATTTTCGTATGCATTGTCAAAGCGGAGTATCTTGCCTTTGCCAAGCGAAACTAGGGGGCTGTGCCTGTTTATTATCTCCACCCTTGTCCCCTCTGCTGCAAATCCAACACTTTCTACCGCCGCTAAATGACGGTTGCCGTTTTCCACTACATTAAAAGGATTTATCTCTGAGCCAAGTTTTTTATATTTTATATCGGAATTGGCGGGATACATTCTTAAAAACAGCGCCTCGGTAAGGCGGTTTGCATCCTTATCAAACCACCGCAAGTTAAAGCGCACTCTGCCGTTTTCTATGCGGTAAGTGATATATACTTTGGCTGGCGCTCCAAGCTCCTCAACAATTTTTCTATCAATTTCCAAAAGCATTGTTATCACGATATCTTTTTCCGAAATAGTTGCCGCACCTTGGACTGCCCTATACTTAAATCTGCCCGCAGGGAACTTGCCATCCGTGTAGTGCAACAGCGGACGGGCAAAGTCGGGAACTGACCAAAAATAGGTCTTTTCTATATCCCTAGTGTAGTTGGTGAGCCAAAAGTCATAGTCGTCAGCGGTAAAAGAATGGTAGTCTAGACTAGAGCCGTCCACGGGAGGAGTAAGTATTGCCTTGCCCTTATAGGATAGCGACAAAGCGCCATACTCGTTTATGCTTGCCGTGGTATCTTTTATTTGATATTTATGATTGTATGCTATATTTTCACCCGTAATTTGGGGATGCGACTCGGGCATTAGGCGTGACAAATGCTTTAGCGCCTCCTCTTTGTGTTTGGGCGACAACAAAGCAACCGCCTTGTTGATATACATACGCTGCTCCCGCCAACTCTTTTCCACCATTTTGTAAGAGCCTTTTTTATATATCCCTTTAATGCGGTTTTTTAGCGTTAAGAAGTTGTGAGGATATCCCTTAAATATCTGCAAAGGATTGATGCGCACCCTGTCTTTTAGGCGTGCCTTGTTAAAATCTTGTTTAAGATAATGGGTGTAGTCGCCAAGATAAGTCTTTATATCCACCCCGCAAGTATGCTCTGCAAGGCATAGAATGTTGTCGGCAAGCGTTATGTATTCGTCACTGTTTTTGAGGAGCGAACCCTCTTTTATCCATTTGTTTTTTAGCAAAATCAACTCCCGCAAAGCGCCCGCCTTGTAGGGGTCGCTAGCCGCCCCGTGTATCCAACTGTCGCCTATTTCCTCCGTCAATACAGGCAGTTTCTCCCTGATTGCCCAAAGTTTTTCGGCAATTTCATCCAGCCCCGATGCCTCTATTTGATAATCGGGATACTGCTGTTCCAGCCGCTGATAGTTTTCCAAAGCCTTATCGTAACTAACAGGACCTAAGTTGTCGCTTGTATGCGCAAAGTACAAAATATCATCTATATACTCGTTGGTGTAGGTTTCGCCGTAAGTGCCTTGGTATATAACCACCACTTCACCACCGCCCCACTTCCACAAAAAAGTCTTTGGCACTTTGGGAACAGCGGATGAATCGTTTACACCTATATGTAATAGCTTGATGCCACTCCTATGCAGTATTGGCACAAGCGCTTTGGTATGCCCGGGGACATCTGTCATTTTTGCCGCAACTGTATTTTTGCCAAATCGTGCATCTAAGTCTTTTATGATACCCAAACCATAATTTAATGTATCCTCATCTAGCAGTTCTGTATGGGTGGTAAAGGGAAAGGCGTGGGAAACAATATCCCCCTTTTGTACAGCTTTTTCTAAGGCGGCAACTTCCTCGGGCGTGCCATCTTTTAGCGCCTCTTTGAGTATCCAAGAGCCGATTGTCCACGCAAAGCGTTTTTTGCCGTCTGTGTTTAGAGCGGCGGCAACCTCAATGGCTTTGGGTATAAACTCGGATATATACCTTGTTCTTATCTTTTCGGCAAGGTCGGTAAAACCCAAATCTAGGTGCGTTTTTGATACGATATAAACTTTTTTTGCCATAGGTTACTCCTTTTAGACATCGCTGTGAGATGCCCGTTTTTGTTAAATAACTATCTTTTGGTTGGCTTGTATGCTTTTCTTGTTTTGGTATGAGCCGATGATTTTCGTTTGCCCTGCTGTCCTTTTCTTTCGGCGGGCTTTCTTGTATTGGTGCTAACCGCTTTTTTTACAGCAGATGCCGTTCTGTTTTTACTTTTTTCATCCTTTCTTAAATAGGCGTTTGCATCTCCGTCAAAACTCATATCAATTTTTCGTGCCTCGGGGGATGCTGATTTTATTATAACATCAATCTTAGTGCCTATCGCAAACAAATATTTAATACCCGACAGCCTAAGTTTAGAATCAATATCGTATCTATCATCGGGCAGGTCGTCTACGGAAATAAACCCCTCTACGGTGTTATCTAGCATAACAAAAATGCCCGCCCCAATTATACCGCTTATTGTGCCCGTATAACGCTCTCCGATTTTGTCGGACATATAGACTGCCTTATAATAGTCGTCAATATCCCGCTCGGCACGCTCGGCGGCAAGCTCCCGCTCGGAGGACTGCGCCGCCGCCGAATAACAGGACTTAAAAAACTTGGTGCGAAACTCTACCCCGTCCTTTTTTTCAATAACCGCCTTTAAAGCACGGTGTACCATAAGGTCGGGATAGCGGCGAATCGGGGAGGTAAAATGACAGTAATATTCAGAATTAAGCCCAAAATGCCCTGCATTATCTGTGGAATAGTGCGCTTTTTGCATAGCCCTAAGCAAAGTTTTATTGATAACCGTTTCCGCTGGCTCGCCTTTTACGGACAAAAGGAAATCGCTAAATATTTTGGGTGACGCCCCTTGGGGCAAGTTTATCTTATAGCCCAAAGCATTGATAAAGTCGGTAAAGCCCTTTAGTTTTAGTTCGGTGGGCGCACCGTGTATCCTATAAACAGATGGGCATTTTTTATCATATAAAAACCGTGCAACTGCCTCGTTTGCCGCTACCATAAACTGCTCTATCAAAGAGTTTGACAAGCCGTGGGCGTACGCTCTTATGTCTATAACCCCACCCTTATCGTCTAGCAAAATTATACTTTCCTTAGTTTCAAAGTTGATTGCGCCGCTCTCTGTGCGCTTAGCGGCAAGAATCTTGGCAAGCTCGGCGGCATTTTCTATCATATCTGCAATACTATTGTAATGCGCCTTTAGCTCGGTATCCCCCTCTAGTATTGCCGTTACTGCGGTGTAGGTCATACGGTAGTCGGAGCGGATTACCGACTTGTAAAAGTTTGTGCGGGTAACTGCGCCCATAGCATCAAAGTCAAGTTCTGCCGTGAGCGTGAGTTTTTCCTCGCCCGGCAAGAGTGAGCATACACCGTTGGAAATCTCCTCGGGCAGCATTGGGTAAACAGAGGACGGGAAATACACGCTTGTTCCCCTAATGTATGCCTCTTTGTCTATAACAGAACCGCTCTTTACATAGTGCGATACATCCGCTATATGCACATAAAGCTTATAGCCGCCCTTTGTTTTTATTATGCTTATTGCATCGTCAAAGTCCTTTGCGTCCTCGCCGTCTATCGTGATTGTTGTAAGCTCTCTCAAGTCCTCCCGCCCTTCAAAGTCGGGGGTATAGCGCATCCTCTTTGCTGCATTTACCACATTTTCAGGGAATTTATCTTGAAAATCATAGCTGCGCAAGATTGCAAGCACCTCGGTAGCCCGCTCCCCCGCTCTCCCTAGCACTTCGGTAACCACTCCAGACGGTCTGCTCCCGTCACCTGCCTCTACATCAACTACAACTTTTGTTCCCGTTTTTGCGTCGCCCTCGTCACCTTTAGCTACATATATGTCTTTAAAATAGTCCGTGTTATCCGGCTTTATATACCCAAAGCGCTCAAGGCTAAAATATGTGCCTATCAAGCGCACTATGCCCCGCTTGATAATTGATACAACTTCCCCCTCGCTTTCTCCCGTAAGGCGGGCAAATACCGTATCCCCGTGCAGTGCGCCGTTTAATGCACGGTTGGGAATAAAGATATCCTCGCCGCCGTCCGTGCGGAGCAGAAAGGCAAAGCCTCGCCTATTGCCTTTTAAGTTTCCCTCTATGAGCTTTGCTTTGCGCACGGTAAGATTGTTCTTTTTATCGATAAAAACTCGCCCTTCTTTTTCAAGCTCTCTTAAAATTTGCGCAAGAATGCGCCTGTCGCTCTGCCCTTGCAAGTTTAGTCTTTTTTCCACCGTTCTAAGGTTGATACTGCCCTTGCCCATTGCGGCTAATTGATTGTATATTTTTTCTTTTATCGTCATTTTCTCTCTCTTTAATATTATTTGCTTTGTTATTGGTTGTCCTCTCTCTGTCTTGGAGGTCTTGCACCTATATATTGGTATAGTCGGCACTCTATATTCGCATTGTACATTCGCCGTGTTTTGTCCGCCCTCACGCCAAAGCTCTTTTCAAACAGCGGATAGCCGCTTATCGCATAAAGACTCCACTTATCTAGCGACATATACCACGCACCAAAAGCTTTATATAGCTCTTTGAGTTCTGCTTCCTCCATAAGCCGCTCGCCGTAAGGTGGATTGGTGATTACCACACCATACTTGTATCTTGAGGACACGCCTTGCATATTTGTTGTTTCAAAGTGTATATCCCGCTCCAACCCTGCATTTTTTGCGTGGCGCACGGCAAGCCCTATTGCTCTCTTGTTAATATCATACCCCGCAATTCGCACAGGTTTATCCCGCTCTATTCTCTCTTTGGCAAGATTGCGCTCGCTGGCAAGATGTGACTTATCTATAAAATCATATCCCTCAAACAAGAATGAGCGGTTAATGCCGGGCGCAATATTTTTTGCCGCCATTGCCGCCTCTATGGGGATAGTGCCAGAGCCTGCAAAAGGGTCTATGAGCGCACGCTCGGGAGTCCATACCGACAACTTGATTATTGCGGCGGCAAGCGTTTCCTTAATAGGGGCTTCATACACCAAATCCCTATATCCCCGCTTGTGTAGCCCGTCGCCCGATGTGTCCAAAGCAATAGTCACCTCATCGGAATATATGCTAATCTCAATTTTATGAGGAGCGCCGTCCTCGGGGAGATGCGTATACTTTTTTTTAAGCCGCTCTACAATTGCTTTTTTTGCTATACTTTGTATTGACGAAAGGGCAAAAAGCTTGCTTTTCACGCTCTTTGCATTGACAATTATTGCCCCTCGGCGGCTAACTATATCCTCCCAAGGATAATTTATTGTATTGTCAAAAAGCTCGTCGAAGGTTACCGCTGTAAATATCTTGAGGCGGATATATACCCTGTCGGCTGTGCGCAACAAGAGGTTGCACTTTGCCACTTCCAACCCGCTGCCCTCAAAGACAAATCTACCATTAATACAAGGCGCATCTATGCCCATTTCTCTTAGCTCTATCTTTGTCGCTGTTTCTGCGCCAGAGCCTACCGCTACCATTATATCCATATAAATATCATATAGTATTTGAGCGATTAATACAAGTAAATTATCCTTTGCCTGCCCCTCTTGGGGGATATTTTTTTATCTAGCTTTCCCCAAAAAACCTTTAACAAACAAAACCCGCCCCAAAAAATATAGTTGAGGCGGGCGTTATACTAATGAAAAATTACAGCCGTTAGCTATCTATCCTCTCTGTAATAGTTTAGCCCGATAGCGGAGGGCTGCACCCCTTCTTTATTCTTGCGAATTGATGATATAACAAGTACCACCGCAGTGACTACAAAGGGTAGCGCTTGGTAGAACTCGGGTGGGAGCATTGCCATCCAACCAAATACGGAGGGGAATGTCCTAACCAATATGACAAAGTTAGACCTAAGCGCAAGAAAGAAACCAAACAAAAGAGAGCCAAAAATGGCTTTTGCGGGACTCCAACTTGCAAAGATGACGAGCGCAATAGAAATCCAACCATAGCCGCCAATCCAATTATCACTCCAACTGCCGTTGTTGATAACCATAGCCATATACAGTCCGCCAAGCCCGCTGATGCCAGCGCCCGTGATAATGCTCATATACTTCACTCTTGTTATGCTCACGCCAACGCTGTCGGCGGCGGCAGGGTTTTCACCTATCGCACGCATCCTAAGCCCTGCCTTAGTGTACTTTAAATAAACCCACGCCAATATTGCAATGAATATGCTAAGGTACACAAGCGGATTATATGAAAATAAAAGCTGCCCCACAAAAGGGATATCACGCAAAAAGGGTATGCCTGTATCTAGTATTAGAGCCGACTGCAAAGAGCTGCTCATTGCAGGGAATGTACCTTTGGTTTTCATAGACTGCCCTATAAAGCGGCATAGCCCTGTGCCAAATATCGTGAGGGCAAGCCCCGTAACATTTTGGTTTGCTTGCAGGGTGATTGTAAGGAAGGCAAATAATAGTCCGCATAAAGCCGCACCAATAAATGCACAAATTATCCCTAGCAATAGGCTGCCGGCAGTTGCCGCAGCAAGATAGCCAAAGATAGCACCCACAGCCATTATGCCCTCTACACCTAGGTTCAAGCTACCCGACTTTTGGGTAGTGATTTCTCCCGTAGTGCCAAAGAGGAGGGGCGTGCCGTTCCTAACAGTTTCGGCAAAAACTCTAAGCAACGCAAGGACTTGGGCACTCATAAACTTTCCTCCTTTGCAACGCTCTTTTGTCTTTTTCTAAATACAAGTTTGTAGCGCAAAAAGAAATCAAACGCAAGCACGGAAAACAAAATTATCCCCTGCAAGATAGCGGCAACCGCCTCGGATATACCGTACGCTGTTCTTGCCACTCCGCATCCTTTTTCTAACACGCTAAGCAAAAAGGAAGTTATTAGTATACCAAAGGGATTAAGCTTTGCAAGCCACGCAACTATGATGCCGTCCCAACCCATACCGCCGGTGATACCCGGTGTCATCGTATGGCTAGAGGATATTCCCATTAGCTGCAGAGCGCCTGCAAGCCCTATTATTGACGCAGATATAAACATAGTGCGCACAATAATTCTCTTTACTTTCATACCCGCATAGTTAGCGGTGGCGGGACTGTCGCCCACAACGGCAATCTCGTAGCCCTGTTTGGTAAACCTAAAGTATATAAATGTAAAAACCACCAACAACACGCATATGATTAGAGCGGTATCAAGTATGGGCAGCGGTCCGTTTTTAAACTCGGTAAGCCAAGCCGCACGAGGAATTTGCTCATAGGTGGGAATGCCTTGCGTGGGTTTTTTAAAAAACTCCACATAAACACAATATGATACTATATATAATGCGATATAGTTAAACATAAGGCTAAGCAGAGTTTCATTGGTGTTAAAGCGCACTTTTAGAAGTGCTATAATAACGCCATACAGTCCGCCGCCAAG
Source organism: Clostridia bacterium (assembly GCA_041654915.1). Classification (GTDB taxonomy): domain Bacteria; phylum Bacillota; class Clostridia; order Christensenellales; family DTU072; genus JBAZCO01. The sequence continues at coordinate 7,743 of JBAZCO010000006.1, forward strand.
CGCACCCGAAAGTGCTACAATCACCACTGTGATAAACTGCGGCAGAGTGTCGCCAAGGGCAAGTGCCACGGCAGTTGCAATAAATGCGCCCATTAAAAACTGTCCCTCTGCGCCTATGTTCCAAAATTTCATTTTGAAAGCGTAAGCTATGCCTAGCGAAGTTATTGTTAACGGAACTACCATTGCAATCAAGTTTTTTATATGGATGATATTAGAAAAACTTCCCGTAAAAACTGTGGCATAAAAAAGAAAGGGGTTGTTTCCCGTTATCGCTATAAATACTCCGCCCAAAAACAGCGCAAATACTATTGCAGAAAAATAATAGATAGCATTTTTCCAAAGCGGCAAACCCTCACGCTTAACCACTCTTACAGGAGGCTCGTTTTTAAGGTTGGTAAAAAATCCTGTTTTCAATATTAGTTCGCCTCCTTTATGTTTGTATCTTTTGCAAGCCCCATACCCTTGTCAGGTTTTTTATCAAGGAGATTAAGCACACCCGTCATCATCAACCCCAATTCCTCTTTGGTAACCTTTTGAGAGTGAACAATGCCGGTAACTTTGCCCTTGCAAAGCACCATTATTTTGTCACAAAGGGCAAGCAGCACATCCAAATCCTCGCCCACAAACAGTATGCCTACGCCATTCTTTTTTTGCTCGTTTAGAATGTCGTATATCGCATATGACGAATTTATGTCTAATCCTCTAACAGGATAGGCTGTTACTATTAGGTTAGGACCTGTTTGTATCTCCCGCCCTACAAGTACTTTCTGCACATTGCCGCCAGAGAGTTTTCTCACGGGGGTTTCGGTTGAGGGAGTGACAATGTTGAGTTCCTTAATGTTTTTTAATGCGTTGTTGCGGGCGGTTTTCCTATCTACAAACGGGTTGTACCATTTGCCTGCACGGTAACTTTTTAGCATCATATTGTCGGTTATAGATAGTGACGGTGCTAGCCCCATACCCAACCTGTCCTCGGGGATAAAGCTCATACTTATCCCCTTCTTGATAATCTCATCTGGGGGCAGTCCAACTATGTTTTCGCCCTTGTGTATGATTGCGCCGTTAGATATTTTTCTAAGCCCAGCTATTGCCTCGCAAAGCTCTTTTTGTCCGCAGCCGCTTATGCCCGCTATGCCAAGCAGCTCTCCGCCCCTAATATAAAAATTGATATCGTCTATGGCTGTGCCGCCCTCGTCATTTTTTATAGAAAGGTTTCTAATTTCAAGTAAGGGACGGTCAAATTCTGTACGAGGGCATTCAATTTCCAGCTTAACTTTCCTTCCCACCATATAGTCGGTGAGTTGCTGTTCGTTGGTTTCCTCTGTGAGAACAGTATTTATATATTCTCCTTTGCGGAGTATGGTAACACGGTCGCTAATCTCCATAACTTCGTTAAGTTTGTGGGTGATGATTACGATAGCGTGTCCATTTTCTTTCATTTTTCTAAGTACGGCAAAGAGTTTGTCTATCTCCTGCACGGTAAGCACGGCGGTAGGCTCGTCCAATATGATTATCTTTGCGCCGTAATACAAAACTTTGATAATCTCAATGGTCTGTTTTTCACTAACAGCCATATCGTAAACCTTTTTCTTTGGGTCTATTTCAAACCCAAATTTCCCCGCAATATCCTTAATTTTCCCATATCGTTTTTTAGTTAAAAATGCCTGCTTTGTGTAAAAACCGCCGCATTTTGCAACAACAGCCGCCTTTTTTAGCAATTTTTTTACACCAAACAAGAACTTATCACCGTTGTTTTTAAATTCGGGGAGAGGAGTATTTAGTTTGGCAAGTTTGTCCTTTAGTCCAAACCGCTCGTTCTCTACGCCCATCCAAATATTATCCGCCGCCGAAAAGATGTTGACCAACTTAAAATGTTGGTGTACCATACCAATGCCCAATCGCTTTGCGTCCTCGGGAGAGTGTATAACCTCTTTTTTTCCATTAATAAAAATATTGCCCTCGTCGGGACGGTATATCCCCGAAAGCATATTCATAAGGGTGGTTTTGCCCGAACCGTTTTCGCCAAGCAGGGCGAGTATCTCGCCCTGCTTAACGGTCAGGTTTACATTGTTGTTGGCAACGACGCTCCCAAAGGTTTTGGTTATACCTTTAAGCTCGATTGCATAGTCGTTATTGTTCATACTTTAGTTTTGGGGTGTGGTGTCGCTCACGCCTTGAATCCAGTAAGGCATATCCGCTTTAATATTAAGGTCGGTTACTGTGCCTACATTAGTGCCATCGGCTTTCTTGAGAGCAGATACCGTTTCGGCTACTGTCCAATTTCCGTCATCGTCTTTGTCAAATGATAGTACTTTACCGCTAAATACATCCCAGCTATCGTTTGCATCGTTAAACTTTGCCTTAACAAGGTTTACGATTGCTTTGGTGTCGCTATCCACTTCAGAGGAGAACGGAGCAAGGTCAAACAAGCCGTCGGAGAAGTCGCCAAAATATTCACGATCAAACTCTTCCCACTTGCCGTCCATAGCCGCTTGGGTTGCCACTTTGTAGTATACGCCCCAATTCCATACAACAGAGGTAAGCACGCTGTTACCTGCTTCGGTTTTGCTCATATCGGAGTTGTAGCCAATAGCAAATACATTTGCATTCTTAGCCGCAAGTGCAGGTTGTTCGGTGTCGCAGTGCTGTGCAATCACGGTTGCGCCGTTGTCTATGAGCGCTCTTGCGTGGTCGCCTTCAAGAACGGGGTCGTACCAAGAACCCATAGTCATAACTTCAACAGTAACAGTGGGGTTTACTGCTTGTGCGCCAAGCGCAAATGCGTTGATACCGCTAGAAAGTTCGGCAATATAGTTGCCGTGTGCGGCTACATAACCAATTTTGCCGCCTTGTTCTGCTTTCATTCCGGCAACAAGACCCGAAAGGTAACGGGCTTGATAAATTCTACCAAAGTAGTTGTTAAGGTTGGTAGCGTTGGAGTATCCGCCTGTGCCGTGTGAAAATATTACATCGGGATATTCCGCTGCCTTATCTCTCATAGGTTCGCCATAGCCAAAGCTTGTGCCAAAGATAATGTTAGCTCCCTCTGCAACCAACTCGTCTATTGCTGTGTTGATAGCCGCAGCGTTAGTGTCATCCACACTGTCTTTGCGGATGATTTGGGAATCTTTAAGCCCTAGCTCTCTTTGCATATAGAGTATACCTTGCTCGTGTGCATAAGTGTAACCCGAGGTGGAGCTGGTGGGGTTAATATGAATGACGCCCACTTTGAAATCTTCGTCTGTGTCATTACACCCTGTAATAACCACAAGACCTGATAATGCGATAGCCGCAATTACCAATACCAATAGAAATTTCTTCATTGAGACCTCCTGTGCCTTTTGGCAAATTTTTTATGACTTGGCGGGGATTAGCCGCTTACATCCGTGGCTTGAACTACATTAGCGGAATGTGATTGTGCCGCTTGTATCCATATAATCTATTATGGCTAAAGACTCCACTCTTACGCCACTCTTGCGGAGGCTGTCGCCGCCGCCTTGAAATCCTTTTTCTATAACCGCACCCATACCCGCAATGGTTGCGCCCGCTTGGCTTGCAAGAGAGATTAAACCCCGTGCCGCCTCGCCGCTTGCAAGAAAGTCGTCAATAATGAGAATCCTGTCCTCGTGGGACAGGTATTCTTTGGATATTCTTATATCATACTTTTTGCTGTGGGTGAACGAAAAAACTTCTGCTGTATATACGCCCTCGCATTGTGTTTTTACGCTTTGTTTTTTGGCAAATACAACGGGAATATCAAAAAAGCCAGCGGTAACGCAAGCAATGCCTATCCCAGACGCCTCTACCGTGAGAATTTTGGTGATGTTATCATTCTTGAAAAGATTAAAAAATTCTTTGCCTGCCTCTTTTAGGAGTTTTACATTTATTTGGTGGTTTAAAAAACCGTCGACCTTCAATAGACCGTCGCCCACCACTCTGCCCTCTTTTAAGATGAATTCTTGCAGTAAACGCAATGCCCGCTCCTTAGGCTACATATAACCCAGAGTTTTATCGTAAATGTAAACAATTTAAAGACAAAATAATTATAAGGCATTAAAAGTCAGATGTCAATTTTTTAAAGCCGCTTTGGAATAAAATTTAATTTTTCTCCTTTATTAAATAGCAGTATGGACTATTATATACTAATATCTAATTATAATATCATTATGATATTTCATCCTTCGCTATATGATAGTACTTCGCCGTACTCTATCCTGTCTGCAAATTCAGGAGCAGAGGTATCGATAAAAGTGCTAAAATCTCCGCCCTCTTTGATATCAACAATGCGTGAGCGCAATACCGAAGTTGTATCCTCGTATCCCTCTGCCTCCGCTTGCGGGGTTACAGCCATCATAATTTTATGCCCGTCCCGCTTGTAAAAGGTGGTTATACTATTCTGGTGGTTATGCCCCGTGAAAATCCCCCTTATATCCCCAAAAGAAAAAGCATCCTCAAATATTCGAGAGCGGGTGTCGCTTGGCGATATACCAGCCCACCTGCCTATTTTTATGTTATCTTGGATATACGCCTCACGATGTTCTATCAAAGGAATATGGGTGAATAATAAAGAGGGTACGGGTGCGCCGTTGTTTTGCTCTTTTAGCCTAGTTGCCTCGGTCAAATACCAATCTACTTGATTGTCTAAAATATAGCGATAAGGAAAGGGATAAACTTGGTTATAAGAGCCGCTGTCAAGAAGGTAAATATTAAAGGCAGGGTTTCCCAATTTTCCATAGATTGGGATACTAAAATTGCATATTCGGTCATCCTTATAGCCATTTTCATCTGTACCGCTCCACGCAAATGACGAAAAGGCATTTGTATTATGCACACCCCCTATAAAGTGAGGATAGTCCTTAACAGCCTCCCAGAAATCAACCTTATCCGCCACCCCACTCTCCGAGTCGTGATTGCCAAAGACCATAGTCCAATATTGATTTTTTCCCTCAAATACCTCCGCCATTCTCTTGTAGGTTTTTACTCCTATGTCCCTAAGATAATCATAAATCATACTTAGCGGAAAAATATTATCCCCGCCCAAAACAACAAGGTCGGGTTGATAGATATCAATCACGGTATTAATGTAGTTTTCTATATGCGGGGTAAGGGTTTCTTGCTCGTCCATATTAAGTGAGCTTTTTTCAATCACCATCCATTCATGAAAGTCGGTTAAGTGGGCAATGCGAAAGCCGCCCTCCTTAAATCGGATGAGCGGCAACGGCTCTTGGCTTTCCTCTGGCGAATGCATCACATAAGCCACTACCGCAAATGTGCTAGTGAGCAGGGAGAGGATAAGCAATACAATTATGCTCTTTTTCAAGACTCTTGTCCGTTAAAAGTCTGCTGCCTCTGGCGCACAATGGGTGTGGACGGGTGCAAGTACTCTGTATGCCTCGGCATATTTGCCAAATCTCTTTAAACCATTCTTTATAGCGCTAAGCTTAAAGTATAGCTGCATAAACCCAAATATCTTTTCCACATCCTCACTTCCGCCAAACTGGCTCTTGTGCGCACGGAGAGAGCTTATTTTTGCGTCATAGTCACTCTTTTTTATCTTGAAGTAGGTGTTGGGCTTGTCGGTATAATAGTAGGCTATTCCCTTGTGTTCTGCAACGCTGTCACAGCCAAGTTCGTGCATCATTAGCTTGTTGCCCGCTGTCATAAATGCGATTTCGCCCGCTCTGCCCGCATTAATATGGTCTATATGCAGTTCGGACTTTAGATGATTATCGGGAACAACCACCATATCCGCCTTGAAGTTGGCAAGCTCAACTGCAATTTTGTTGCGCATATCAATTATGCTGTAATCGCCTCCGTCAGGGAATCCCATAAACCGCACATCTTCTACACCAAGCAGTTTCGCAGCGGCAATCGATTCCTCACGGCGCATTGCGACAAGCTCGTCGGTCGTGCGGGACAAGTCATATCCGCCATAGCGTCCGTCAGTCGCTACGATAAAGCACACACGCTTACCCTCACGCACAAGACGGGATACTGTTGCCCCGCATCCTACCTCTATATCGTCAGGGTGCGGTCCAATAAAGGCAAATGACTCACAATCTTTAAACTTAGGAATCGGAATAATCTTTTTAAGTAGCAAACTAAATAATCCCATTTTTATTACCTCCATATAGGGCAGATTCTGCCGCTGTTTTATATATTTTTTATTAAACTTTTAATATTTAAAGTCCTCATACAAGAGCGATTAACCGGTCTATGCCGCTTGTTAATTTTCTCTAATAAACAAGTCATCATCAGCAGGTATTGTTTCTGCGCCCTCTGCAATTGTAAAGGTTACCCCGGCAAGTTTTTCCCTCAGATATTCCGTGGGGGTAGATGCCGATGCCGCAAAAGCGCCCTCCTCTACACCTTCGCTCACATCAAGAACGGGAGGCGCTACTATCGAACAAAAATACCAATCTCTCACACCGTTGTGTCCGTTAAAGGTGATTGAATATTTAGAGCTATAAGACTTCCAGTCGGGCGATACAATAACATAGGTAGCGTATTGCTGCAGTCCCGCTTTTATGGCAGGAGTGATTATCCCCATTACCCAGCTCTGCTTATAGCCGTAAAACTCAACAGCTATTCCCTTGTGAGTCATTGCCTTTACACACTCCAACATAGATGCCCCCGTAGATTCTTGGTAAAGGGGCTTGCCCGACCACCTTATAATAAGGTTTGTAAAGCTACTCAAAACCACTTTTCCGTTTAGCTCTATCTTAACACCAAAAAAGGGGTCTAAAAGCGCAAGTCTGTTTGGCAGTTGTTTTTCGGGGAGTTGCCCGTGTTCGGCAAGTTCGGTGAGTAAAAACACCCCTGTTGTTCCAACAACGCCGCCCATAGAGTGTACCGCTATACGAATTTCTTGGTCACCCATTGTGTCGGGGAGTAATTTCATTGCTCTTATATAGTCGGCGGCAAAGTGCTCAGATACCGTATATTCGGATGCTTGTTCAAGCTCTCCCTCACTATTGCGAAAACCCATGCCCTGCGGACCGTTTGTCGCCCATATTTTTGACTCTACTATATGAAAGTTAGCGCCCTCGGAAGTAAATGAATTGTAGTGGAAATAAGCCACATTCCAACCTTCCAATTGCCATAGCCTGCCCAAAGAGACATCACTCGTGGTAAGCCCAAACTCCGAAGGAGTAGCAATATCTCGGTTAAGATAAAACCGCTCTTGATTGCTAGAACCCTTAGCCTCACCAAGCATACCGTGCACCATAATCAGCGTGGGTTTTGATGGGTCTACCAAAGCGGCTCCTTCTTCTGTATCGGCACGGAATGTGTCCATTTGCTCTGTACTTTCATTCCATTTTGTCCAAAACAGCCCATGGCTAGCTAAGTCGGGGAACTTTTCGGTGTCATAAATGACTTCTGAGGCGTAATCCACATAACCGTTATCACTATAAATATTGTCGGCAGCGGGTCTTTCGGGTGGGGTATCAATAGGATTATCATCACCTGTGTCGTCGCAAGCTATCATACCATATGCCGCTCCTGCAACAATAATTAAAACAACCAAAAGCCCTATAAATCTTTTAAGCATTCAATAAATACTCCTTGTTAAAACATATATAATATAGTACCATAACTCTTACTAAATTGCAATAAAATAAAATTTTTAGAACAGCTTTTTGTGAGCGCAAAAATTGCGTATTGATTTATTTTGTTCTTTGTTATATAATAAGAGCGAACCACTTTCAACGGTTTTAATATAATTTTAATAAGGAGATTATTTAATATGAAAGGCGACCCTAAGCTTATTGATACGCTAAATGCTTTGCTTGCAGATGAATTAGCGGCAATAAACCAATACATAGTTCACGCAGAAATGTGCGAAGATTGGGGCTATGGCAAACTGCACGCTGGTTTCGAAAAGCGTGCAATAGACGAAATGAAACACGCCGAAAAACTTATCGGCAGAATTCTTTTTCTTGGCGGCACACCAATAGTGACCCAGCTAAACAGCATACATATTGGCGCTAGTGTTCCCCAACAAGTAGAATATGACCGCATTGCAGAAACAGGCGCAATCAAGGCATACAACGATGCCATTGTGCTTGCAGGTGAAGTAAGAGATTATGCAACCCGTGATATCTTAATGCAAATCCTAAATGATGAGGATGCTCATATGGACGAGTTAGAAGAACTCCTAGACCAAATTGAACAAATGACACTCCCCATATTCTTAACTACACAAATAAAATAAGGCAGCCAATAACCATAGTTTGGTTACCTCTAAACCGAAAAAGACGAGTTCACTACTCGTCTTTTTCATTACTGCGCCGCTAATACAAACACAATACATATAATCATTTGGCTAAAAAAGTATTGCCAAAACCAAATTAACTTGGCGACTCAAAGCGAGGCGCTAACAACAGCATAGGTTACAAAACACTAAAAATCCTATCTGCCCGCAAGGGTAACATATGCCCTTGCCGTAAACAAAAAACACAGACAAATTGGATGCCTTTACTTCTAATATAGAATTTCTTAAAGCGGATATCTCCGAAAAGAGCAAGGTCAAGCTGCCCGTTTTTATTACACACCTTTTCTTGCTAAATAAAAAACCTAAAATCACCATAAAACATTACAAAGTAATGTTTGACAACAAAAGCATAATATGCTAATATTTATAAGCAACTAAATAAAAGTAAAGCCTAATCGCTTACCAAACACTTTAACGAGGAGGAATACTCAAGCGGCTGAAGAGGCGCCCCTGCTAAGGGCGTAGGACTGTAACAGGTCGCCCGGGTTCAAATCCCGGTTCCTCCGCCAGCAGTATGATGCTGCACCCAGTATCGCAACAAACTTATGCTTGTTGCGATATTATTTTTTATCCGCTCACAGGGTTCGTATTTGATACAGACTGCCCTGCCACGAAGCGTACAAGGGCGTGTCTTGCGTCTTAAGGTTTCAGCCACCATTCGTACACTCCTTCGCCTTTGCACTCAAAAGAACACCATCCACAACCATTCTCTGTTTTGTGTGAGCGAAAAAGTATTCAATCTTTAACACACTCTCTCCGCTTTATGGCGAGTGTTCAATCTTTTTATTGGTACTAGTTGGTTTTTATCATATTTTTAACCATTTTTAAAATAAAAGTTATTGACACTTGCCGCAATTTCTTGTTACAATATTGTATACCCAATCACGGGCAATTAACTCAGTTGGTAGAGTGCCTCCGTCACATGGAGGAAGTCGGGGGTTCGAGTCCCTCATTGCCCACCAAAGCTAAAACGGATAGATACAAGCCTATCCGTTTGGGCTTTGTGCTATGAGGTGACTTGCGAATCTCTCGCTTAAAGCGACAGGGTTCGCAAATTTGCCACTTGCGGCAAATCTGGTGGATAATAACAAACAAAAATATTCAAATAAAACTCCTAAATATAACTTAATGACTATACTTTGCATAATAAAACTCCCCACTATCACTCATTGCCCACCACAGCCCAAAACGGACAGATAAAACACTTTCTACTGTCACTCATTGCCCACCAAATAAACCCCTGCCATTGATACAATTACATATGACAGAGGGTTTATAATAATAGAATGTTTTATTAATGAGTATTGCCTGCAATTTTATAAATTGAAAAGTCTATAAAAAAGTTATATTGATGGAGAATATTATGAGTAAAATAGAACTTATATTTCCAACAAAAGACGGGGGCATTACGCAAAGATATTGGATAGCTATAACTTAGCTTGATAAGAATTATCTGTATCTTTTTGCTTTAATTTTTTGTGAAATTACCAAACTTATGAATGGCAAAAATAAGCCTTTTAGGTTAATGGCTAAATTGCCCTTTAACAATTCCAATGGAATTTTAGGTTAGGGGTTATTTTGAAATTATCATTTGCTTGCTTAGCGTTAAGCGGGGATGGTTATTTTTTGGCAACCTCTTCTACATAGAATTTGGGCAGAGCAATATCGATATTGTGTTGGTCGAACAAAAGTTTAATTTCCCTTCTTAAATCACGCTCTGCTTGAAACCTTATTTCTTCGTTGACTTTGCCCGCAAACTTTAATTGGATACCCTGATTGGTGAAATCGGATACCCCAATATAGTTAGGACCGTAACTAAACTGCGGTAAAGACTCCCTTATTTTTTGAATATTTGCATTGATTACTGCCTCGGCTCTTTGGAATTCGTGCTGTTTAATTGTCACTTCGACGGTTAGGAGCGAATCGGCATAGGAGAGATTTACCACGGTTTTTATCTCGGAATTGTTGATAATTTTGATGTTGCCGCCATAATCTACAAATTGTGTTGTGCGAATCCCAATGCTCTCTACCTTACCTCGAAAGCCATCTATCACGATATAGTCCCCCACCTCGTATGCGCTTTCAAAAACAATGAATATACCGCTTAGAATATCGTTTATTAGGCTTTGTGCTCCTAGTCCTATGACTAACCCCAAAACCCCCACGCTTGCAAAGAGCGCCAGAGGATTAACACCAAAAATAAGTAAGACGATTAAACAAGTTACGATTGCTGTAAAATAGCGGATAAAACTATCGATGAGCTTTGTTGCCGTTCTGCCTTTTTTGCTTGTTAGCAATAGTTTGGCAATGATAAATCTTAAAAGTTTGGAAACAGCTAATATTATAACAATATAAACAATTGACTTTAACATAATTGGTACTTGATTGTCTATCCAAGTGCCTATAAGATGAAAGCCGCTTTCGTCGCCGTTAAAAATATGGGCGAATGCAGAATCGGCATTGAATAATTCCTTGCTGAATATCGCCAATGCCACTAGCGTCGCTGCTAACAGCCAAACAAAAGCCTTAATGATAAATAGCACCTTTGCTTTTTGTGTTTTTTCATTCCACTTCATTTTTCTTGACCTCTTTTGTTAGTAATAAATTTTGTATTTTGTAAGTAACAAGTTACTCCCGCCGCTAGGGCTTGCGCTGTCTGCGTAAATGCTTATGGTGATATAGCCTCTACTCATCCCGTCAAGCGAGATTAATAGGGAGGCAGGCAAAGCGGTTTCTGATAAATCTACATCATAATCTCCGCTTGCTATGTTAATTCGGAAATTGGAAAAATAGTTATAGTCGTCTTGCAACTCGAACTCTAATGAAAGGGTAGCTGCATCGTAATCAATTTGATGACTTTTGACAGTTATTTTGCCCTCGGGTGCAACGGGCAACCCCGCCGTGCGAATTTGAAATTCTTTAATCTTATTAAGACCCATACCATAATCGTTTTCTATTGTAATCACATAGTCGCTTTCTGGTTGCAAATTTTCAAATATTACCATTTCTTGAGATTCTAAGAGCGTTACCGAGGAAACCGCAATATCTCCCTCGTATAAAGTGATTAAATAGCCGTTATCACTCTCCTCACCCTCAAAGAGAAAGCTTATATAGTTGTGTAGGATGCGCCAATCGGCAGTGGAAACCGTGGGCGGTGAAAAAATGGTAGTGGTAATGACGGCAACCATCACGGTCACCGTTACAATTGCCGCTACTATGCCGCCCAATGCCCCCGAAATACCACCTGCGGCAGCTCCGCCTGCGCTCCCAGACGCTCCCGCACCCTGCGCTCCACTCTCCGCTCTCAACAACTGGGCAGTATTGGATGCGCCAGAGGATGTCATCGTCGGACGCTCTAAGTCGTTGATTTCATGTGTTTCAAAGGTTTCATAATTCATAAGTTAAGCCTTCCCCTTGACCTCTTTAACCAGCTTTTTATCTATTAAAGTTTCTCTGTCTAAATAAGGCAAACGATAGTCTTTTTCCTCTGTTTCTGCCGCATTCTTTGGGGTTGCATTCAATTTTTCTAATGTGCGGTTGATTAATTCAATTGTGTGCTGTACACCTCTCTTGCCCCTAACTTTTAGCATAACAGGGGTTGTTTCGTGTGTTTTGGTTGGCTCAAAAGATACATTGTATTTGGTATTCTCTAGCTCTGCAATGCTCAAGTCAAAGTATACCCGCATTGTTTTGCCGTGGAGCGCAATCTTTACCGCTGTGCGTCCTTTGTAAATAAAGCGTTCGTACTTCCATTGCATAGACACTTTGATGTTTTCATAACGCAAAATAAAGTTTTTAATTTGATTATAGCGCAATATCGATTCCTCGGGCGCTTGATGAAGTCTTGCAAGCATACTATAATTGTATCTCGTTTGCCTCTCTTGCCCCACGCTAGCAGAGGCTCTTGGCTTGGCAAGATACTCGCTTTCCCGCTCTGTTTCGCTTTCCTGTTCGGGCTCGCTTTCCTGTTCGGGCTCGCTTTCTTGTTCAGGCTCGCTTTCCTGTTCGGGCTCGCTTTCTTGTTCGGGCTCGCTTTCTTGTTCGGGCTCGCTTTCTTGTTCGGGCTCGCTTTCCTGCTCAAATCCTTCCTCTGTTTGGGTTGTTTCAGTTTCCTCTATTTGGGTTATTTCCGATACCTCTTGTGCTTGGGTTGTTTGAATAACCTCCGCTTCGGTCACTTCCATTTCCTCTTGCGTTTCGGGGGTTTCCTCTGTTTTGGTTACTTCTACTTCCTCTTGCGTTTCGGGAGTTTCTTCTGTTTTGGTTACTTCTACTTCCTCTTGCGTTTCGGGAGTTTCCTCTGTTTTGGTTACTTCTACTTCCTCTTGCGTTTCGGGGGTTTCCTCTGTTTTGGTTACTTCTACTTCCTCTTGCGTTTCGGGGGTTTCCTCTGTTTTGGTTACTTCTACTTCCTTTTGTGTTTCGGGAGTTTCCTCTGTTTTGGTTACTTCTACTTCCTCTTGCGTTTCGGGGGTTTCCTCTGTTTTGGATACAACCGTAACTTCCTCACTTACTAAGCTGGCTTTATCCGCCTTTCTTTTTAGCTCAATAAATAAGTAGGCTAAATATAGTGCCAAACCAACAATAACGGCGGCAAGAACACCTATGATTATATAAGCGTTTTTAGGGATAATCACTGCCAATAATAGTGGCAAGAAAAAGGAATTTGCTTGCGCTTTTTTGTGATTGTCGTTAAGTTTCCATAGGATGCAGGCAACCAAACCAACAATTAAGACTATCTCTATAATAATCACCCACCAAAGGTTGATAGGTTTATATTCTGAGTCGCCAACTATCGCATCTCCAATTAAATAGAAGTTGCTAAAATGCGTTGTTTCAAAGGTAACCCAATCGCCGTTTCTTGTGGTGTCGAATACCTCTACCCCGTCTACCCCTGTATAGACAACTCTTATGTTTGTCCTTTCCAAAAACTCCTCTGGCAGTAAAAGACTAATTGTGTAAACACCTTGAAACTCGGTAACACGATTGCCGTCATCATCCTCTAGGTAAATATCTAGTTGCGTAAAAATTGACTGTTGCAACAAAATTTTCCTCAAGGCGTCTTTACTCTGCCCAGATGCTTGTGTGTTATCTATTTTGCTGTTTTTGATATGTTCTATAATTGTATCTTTATTTGATATATCGGCAAGCCTAACCACGACAACTTGTAAGTTTCGGCTAATCCCTACTGTGTTTTCCACATCAACATAGAAAATTTCGGGGTTAAAGTCGGACTCATTAAATTCCGGGTCGCCCGGCTTTGGCTTGGCAGACTTTTGTATAGGCACTTCCTCTAATGCAACTAGGGCATCTTGCAATGCCTGCAACCTTTCCTCTTGAGTGCTTGTTTCACTATCCAATATAGCCGCCGCCTCATTAAATATTCTCTCCAATTCTTGCAGGTTTTCGGGCGTGTAAAGATTGGATTGCTCGTTTGCATAGCGGTTATGAATCTCTGCAAGCTCGGCGGCATTGTCCTCTACTTCTGCTTGTACTTCCAGCGCATCCAAATAGTCATTTAAGATGCTTTCCACTTCCTCTGGGGTTGTTGCATTATCCAATAAGTCTTTTGCATTTTGATAAATATCATTTGTTTTGGGAGAAGTGGGTCTGTTTTCCTCTAAGCTTTCTATAAAGTCCTCCAACTCTTGCTTTGCTATTTCTATTTTATCCTCTATGTGTTGCTCAGTCGCATCATCTTTTGTGCTGCTAACTATTTGGGCAATACCGCTTACATCGGTTTGCTCATCCAACAAGTCTTTTGCGGCAGCGATAATATTTTTTACCTCGTCACTTGGAGTATCCAAATTATTTAGGTAGGTATCTAGCTCCGCCTTTGCCGATGTAACTTTGTCCTCTAAATGCTGCTCGTACGCATCATCTTTTGTGCTGCTAACTATTTGGGCTATCCCGCTTACATCGGTTTGCTCGTCTAATAAGTCTTTTGAGGCAGCGATAATATTTTTTACCTCGTCACTTGGAGTATCCAAACTGTTTAGGTAGGTATCTAGCTCCGCCTTTGCCGCTGTAACTTTGTCGGTTAAGTGTTGCTCATCCGCATTACCTTTTGCGGTGCTTAATGCTTGGGCTAGCGCCACTAAGTTGGTTTGCCCGTCTAACAAGCCTTTTGCGGTAGCGATAATGTCCTTTACCTCGTCACTTGGAGTATCCAAACTGTTTAGGTAGGTATCTAGCTCCGCCTTTGCCGCTGTGATTTTGTCGGCTAGATGTTGTTCATCTACATCACCTTTGGCATCTGCAACTATTTGGGATATATCCCCTGCATTGCTTTGCCCAGCCAGCGCCTCCTCGGCGGCGGTAATGATGTCCTGTATTGCGGCAGCGATAATATTTTCTACTGCCTCGCTTGGTGTATCCAAATCATTTAGGTAGTCATTAAGTTCCGCCATTGCCGCTGTCATCTTGTCGGTTATATGCTGCTCGTCCGCATCACCTTTTGCATTGCTAACTATTTGGGATATTCCACTCACATCGGTTTGCTCGTCTAGCAACTCCTTTGCAATTCCAATAATGCTTTCTACTGCCTCGCTATAAGTTCCCAAATCACTTAGATAGCTATCTAGTTCCGTCTTTGCATCTGTAACTTTGTCATCTAAGTGCTGCTCATCCGCACCACCTTTTGCATTGCTAATTATTTGGGATATCCCGCTTACATCAGTTTGCTCGTCCAATAAGTCTTTTGCGGCAGCGATAATATTTTCTACTTCATCACTTGGGGTATCCAAATCATTTAAATAATCATCTAACTCCGCCTTTGCCGCTGTGATTTTGTCGGTTAAGTGCTGCTCGTCCGCATCACCTTTGGCATTGCTAACTATTTGGGCTATCCCGCTTACATCGGTTTGCTCGCCCAATAAGTCTTTTGCGGCGGCGATAATATTTTCTACTTCATCACTTGGGGTATCCAAATCATTTAAATAATCATCTAACTCCGCCTTTGCCGCTGTAATTTTGTCGGTTAAGTCTTGCTCGTGCGCATCATTTTTTGCATCTGCAACTATTTGGGCTAAGCCCTCTGTTTCCGTTTGCGCATCCAACAGGTTTTTAGCATTAAAAATTATATCTTTTACTGCATCACTTGGCATATCTAGCCCATTGATATAATTGTCAAGTTCGGCTTTGGCGGCATCCCTTGCTTGTTGTAAAACTCTTTCCGCATCCACGCTTGTTTTAGCGGCGGAAACAATAGGCTGAATTTCGGATATTTCATCAATACCGTTTAGTTCGGTTTTTGCATTATTTATGATATCTTTAACTGCGTTTGTATCGCTGCTTTGCAAATACGCATCCAATTCTGCCTTTGCAACAGCTATTTGTTCTTCTATTACCGCTCTCTCGTCTATATCCGCTTTGACTTGCAAAGCAATCTCATTTAGTTCTGCTTGCGTGGTTTTCTCAAATAAAATTGGTTGGCTGTTTTGAATGATGGTTTGAATTTCTGACGACAGAGCTTCTGAACCTGTAACACTCTTTGCGTACTGCTCCAACTCCGCCATTATTTCGGACACAGGCACTAAGGGAGCATCTACGATAATTTTCTTATATGGCGATGCCGCACTGCTTTCGCTAGCGGGAAAACGCACATAAAACACATAGTCAAACCCCGGGTTTTCATTGTTGAACACATAGGTATCTGCGCTGATAAACTCCAAATCAGATTCGTCTTTACCAAATGCGTACTCATATTGAGCATCTAGGTTGAGCTCTAAAACCTCGTGGCTAATATTTATGATATCTAATACTACCTCATTGGGAGCGGGTTGATTTTCCAACAATTTAGTCGTGAAAACATCTGCAACTACGCTCTCCGATGCAAGAATAACCTCAGGTTGTAAAACCCCTTTTTGTCTTACAAAAACTTGGTAAGTGGTGTTGGGGGATAATCCCTCAAGCATCAAGCGGTTCTCCTCATTTCCCGACTGATAATGCTTGCCGTCTATGCTGTATTCATAGTTATTTTGGGTGTTAATCTCGGCATAGAGGTCGCCGATTTCCACAAAGTCTACTGTCACATTGGTCGGCGGAACTGCTCTTGCAAAATGCGTTGCCACAGCCTCTGCCGAAGTTTGGGTATCTGTTTCTAGTTTTTGTACCCAGACATCGTAATCTCCATCTGCGATTGCAAAGGGTTGTGAGCCATCCGTAAAACTTTCGGGCGAAGGCACTTCCCCCTTGGGAACAACCGCATAGGCAAATCCCTGCTTGGGATTGATAATTGTTAGGCTCTCACCCTCTGGGCTAACCTCAACATTTTTTTCAAGCTCGTCAAGCATTCCCGTAGCTTTAGGGGTAACAATTTCTAAGTCTACAAGAACATACATAGAGGCGTAAGTATCCTCTGTTTCTTTGTTCCTAATATAAAGTTGATAGCTTTGGTTGGGCAAAACATCAAACTCACTGCTGTCTTTAAAGGCATCTACGGCTACTTGCGCACCTTGAGGGACAAGCTGATACTGCAAGTCGGGATTGCCGTCTATGACAACCTTTGAGTGACTGCTTGAACTTATTGATATACTGTCTGCCAAGGGTGCGTCTTGATTGTCTTTTTGGGTAACCGCCCTGCTGCTGTTTAGGTTGGTGAGCAACAATTTTGCCGATTGGGACTCGCTAGCGGTTGCCGTCGCCTTGCGCCTTGCATAAATTTCATACGCTGTTATTGGTGATAAGTTTTCAAATACCAAAAGCCCGTCATTGCCCGATACCGCATTTGTAAAGTCGGGTGTGCCGCCCTCTGTGACGATTACATATTCTAAGTATATGTACGATGCAATCGCTATTTGGTGGTTTTGAGAAATGATTAAATCCTCGTCGTCATGGTCTGTTTTGTTGGAGATTTCCGCCTGCGTTTGGCTGTCGGCAAGCGACATTATCTGCTCATTTTTGGGCAGCTGAATCTCAGGTGTTTCCGTGCTGTCAAAGACATAAAGCCCCGCAACTGACTCGGAGTGTAATTTTTCCGATGTTGTAGAGGTTCTTATATAGATACCATAATTATTAAAGGGGGTTAAGTCGCTAAAAGTGTGGTTTTGGCTGTTGCCCTTTATCCAATTAACACCATCCAATGAGTAGTCGTATCCGGAGCGTGTGGCGATGGTTATGGATGTGCTTGTGTGGTTGAATAAAACAACCTTGCTATTCTCGGCATCGGGAGGGATTGCATCCTCGTCCAACTGTGTAGCTTGCTCTGGGTCTGTGGAGTCCTCGGTGGGGGTTGGCTCTCGGCGCACCCAAATATCATATTCGGTGTTGGGGTCTTTTTCAAACTCAATTATGTTGTTTTCCCCTGTGGTAAAGTCGTCATCTTGAGGTGTTTCGCCTTGAGGTACAATGGCATACTCCATATCATCTTTGGGCGTGATTGTAATGCTGTTTTCCGTTTCCTCTACAATCGCATTTTTTTCATTTTCGGTTAGCGGTCTTAACTCCTCAGAAGGAATTTTATCTGTTGTTACAGTAATAATGTATGCGGAGTCAGATGCCACAAGCGTGTCTGTTTCCTTCAAGCGTACATATATATCATACTCGGTTGCGGGTAGCAGTTCATCAAATATAACGGGGCTGCCGCTTGCAAAATTTAAGGGGTCTAGGCTACCTTTTGGTACAATTGCGTACTCCAAATGCCCCTTTTGGGTGGTATCGATAGTAATGGAGCGGTGCGTTTTTTCCAATATAATTTCTTTGTCCGAAGGGGTTAGCTCTTGCTTGTCCTTCATTGCAATTGTGATGTCGGTTTTCTCAAGAGGCAGCGTTGTAGCCGTTTCTGCTATACTTATGCTAATCACATAGCTTGGCGAGTCGATGTCCTCGATGGTAATCAAGCCATTTTCGTCCGCTACCAACACAGTTCCGTCTTTATCGTAATAGGTGTATCCGCTTTGGGGAATGAATGTAATAGATTGGTTGGTAACTATTAAGTTATCAAGGTCGCCAATGGTGGGAAGAGTCGCCTCAAGCTTATCAAGCGTGACAGTTGCTGCAACCTTTGCAAGGGAAACTTCGTTGTGGTCGTCGGCAAGTTTTTTAACTAGAATTTGATGGGTAGAGCCGGGGGTTAGCCCCTCAAATATATGATTCTCTCCATCTGTTCCAACAACCCAATCAGTACCGTTGATAGAA
Organism: Clostridia bacterium; assembly: GCA_041654915.1. Taxonomy (GTDB): domain Bacteria; phylum Bacillota; class Clostridia; order Christensenellales; family DTU072; genus JBAZCO01. Next base: position 26,155 of record JBAZCO010000006.1, read on the forward strand.
TATTCAAAACCTTGCTGGGTATCAATGCTAACGGTAGTTTCTGTTGTTTGTGCGTTGAGTGCGGGCAGTTCGAAATTCACCTTGTCGCTTGGTGTCTTTTTGGTGGTGACGCTCTTTTGCTCATCCGCACTAAATGACGCATTGTCCCAATCGGTTTCGGACTTTCTAAGATATATCGTGTAGGTTGTGCTAGGCTGTAAGTCCTCAAACCTGTAATTGCCGCCGTTACCTCTTATAAAGTTTTCGCCGTCAATAGAATAGTCGAATCCTTTTTCGGTTTCAATTAAAATATAGTTGTGAGTAACATAGGCAGTAACAATATCCTCCACATCCTCGGCTGTTGGGGGTAAAACCTCGTCCGACGGTGTTTTGGTAGAGAAAAAAGTGTATATAAGTGTTTCGTTGGAAACAAGTTCTCTATCGGTTTCTGCTCGTCTTGCATATATTTCTACCACATCCCCAAGTGCTAAGTCTGCTATGCTAAGGGCGGTTTGCCAAATCCATTGTCCCAGCTCGTCTTTTTGATACGCATACTCAAAGCCCTCTTTCTCTAAGACTTCAAACGCATTCCTTGCCTCTGTTGTTGTAGTGATATCGCCACTTTGCGGTAGCGCTACCTTGTCGGTTGCAAGTTTTGCCGTATGAATAATGTTATCCTCGCTGGCAGCAATTGTGACTAGAACGGGATTAGATGCATCCTGTATCTCGGTGGCAACTGAACGGGCATATATGTAGTATGCTGTTTTATGTGCAAGCGGGATAAATATTAACTCCCCACTATCATCATCTAATATAAAGTACCCCTCAAAGCGGTACTGTCCGCTCTCGTCAACAGATATTATGGAAAACTGCACATTCGTAATGCCATTATTTATAGGTATCAGTGCATACTCGTAATTCTCGTCAAAACCGCTTAAAATTAGCCATTCATCACCTGCCTGCACGACTGTTAAGTCTCCCAAACCCTCGGTGCTTACAAATTCTGCGGGAATTTTCCTTGTTGTAAACGGAATGCTCACGGAGTTAGATAAATAATTTTCATCGTCGACAATTACATTTATTTGATATGTTTCGTTAGGTTGCAAGTCGCTTATAGTATGTTTCTCGCCGTCACCTACAATCGTTTCGCCGTTATATATATATTTATATCCTTCAAGGGCTGTAAATTCTATGCTATTGTAGGTTGTCTCATATTCAAATTGGGATATCGCCTGCTCTTCATTTAAAACTACACCTTCCCGCCCTGTCTTGAGCGTTTGGGCAAGCTCATATTCCGAATCGAATGGGTTGTCCTCTGTCGCCAACTTTTTAACATAGATTTCATAGGGTGTGTTATATGCTAAATTAGAAAATACAATATCCGTTTCAGACTTATCGCCAATAATATATTCATCTCCAATTTTAATTGCATATATCAATCCCTCTTTGGGGTCGGTTATCTTGATAAACGCCTCCTCGCTTGGAGTGTTGACTTCGGAGCTAAATTGCTTATCCTCTTCCTCAACTTTAGCCGCCGCCTTAACATCTGCAACCACATAGTCGGATTGTTCGGATATATCAGTAACAGCCCTTGCTATTTCAAGGTCAGCAGTATCGGAGATTAATATTAATCCGTTCTCATCGGGTGTTAAATCTATGCCGTCTTGCTTATACAAAAATCCGTCTTTTACCTTTATACAAGTATCGCCGTCAATTAGAAAAGATTGATGCAAAAGTTCGTTTCCCGTTGGCACAGCATCCGAGGCGCTTATCTTGGTCGTTACTTCGCCTTCCGCCTTAACTGCGGGCGATGCCATATGCGTGTCTGTTTCTTTTTCTCTTATATAAACTTGATAACCTGTTTGGCTATCCAACGCATTAAACACAAGTTCTGTGCCGTTTTCGCCCGATTGCCAAGGTCCGTTTACCCCTAGGCTATATTCATAATCGCTATTGATGTTATTAATGGTAATCGCACTTGAAGTGACATCGCCGTATGTAATATTTTTATCACCTTCAAACGCTGCCTTTTGTTGTTTGGTCTTAAAAGCATCTGCGCCTAGCGCTATTGGGTCTGAGCCGTCACCCTTATCAACAGAGTTTACCGCCACTTCCTCATAAATAATATTGCCCAAATCATCCAAAACGAACTCGTCGTTGTCATCGGTTTTAGGGGTTCTTACCACTACCGTATAATTAGTATTTTCGGCAATGGGGCTAAATACATAATTGCCGTCCTTGTCGACTGTTGCGGCTATGTATTCGCCATCTGGTGTTTTTAGTTCATACACCGTGCCTTCGTTGCCGACTATTTTAATTGTATTGTCGCTTTTTTCAAACCCATAGATAGCATTGGATGCCCTAGCATTTGTCTTGTGGGTGCCTGCTTTTACATAATTGGATGCAGCTAAGTCATTTGGCACATCCGCTTTAGTACGCATATACAAATCATATTCCGTATCCGCCGTGCGGGTGAATATTATTCTTTGGTAGCCGGGAAAAGAACTCCATTTTGCACTTTCTTGCGGTACATCGCCTTTGGGAAGTAGCAAATATTCATAATTATCTTGGATATTAAAGGTTAGTTTGGTGTCTGTTTTGGATACCAATCCGCTATTAGCTTGCGTTGGCGTAGGCGCAACTTGCCGCCACTTACTTACAAATGTTTTATTGCCCACGCTTTCTATAATATCAGTTTTTTGTATGCTCTCGTCTGTACTCTCATCAAACCAACCCATCCATACGATATTGGGTCTGTTGATAGCTTTAACAGGCCAATTTACCTTCTGCCCATAAGTTTGGGTCAATGCTTCGTTCTCTACACCCTCTGCATTGTGATTAAAAATATAGGTGTATTGATTGGGCGTCCATATAGCCGCCACATTTAAGTTGCTGGTAACATTAGTTGTTGAACGACTCCAACCACCAAAGCGGTGTCCTTCGGGTGCTTGGAAATAATTGGGCGGGGTAACATTGCCGCCGTGTTTTACAGTAAATACCGTTGTTGGGTCGCCTTGATAATCTTCTTTAATTGTGCCCATTCCCTTATCGAAAGTTACGGTATATTTATTTAAGGTATAATACAACTTTACAACGGTACTACCGTCGCCCCTTACAACCTGTTTTCTTGCAGTAATATGCTCTGAATCATTACTAATGTCGTATCCCGCAAAGGATGCAATGGACGGGCCTGTTGTAGCGCCAGCGCCGGGATTCGAATAAAATTTAGTATTCTTGCTTTGGTCGTGCGTATATGTGCCGTCTAAGTTCTCAAAGTGATACTGCACATTATATGAGGTGGTATTTTTGTTTGCCTCCCAAACGGGATACAAGTTAACAAAAACATTGCCATTGGCGTCTTTTTGAACGAAGGGCGCAAAATTCCAAGACTTACCCGACACGCTAGTAGGCTGGTACAGGGTATCGCTGCTAGCCAACTTCCAGCCCAAAAAGGTATAACCTGCTCTGGCAAAGTTGTTATCGGGTAAAGTGTTATTAATCCCTGCATTAAAGGTCGCATTGAAATTTTTATCGCTACCCACAGGGTTGTATTGGTCATCTATTTGATTGATAAACCTAACTTGGTATTGATAGTTTGCGTAGTATGTTCTATGCCCAGTGGCAGATGCAGTAAGATAGTCAATTTTTGCACCCGTGAAGTTTTGGTTAGCGTACCAACCAACAAATGGAATATCAATACCGTTTACTGTATACTTTGCCGTAACACTGCTAAAGTTTACACCCACGCCCTCATCGTATAAAGTAATATTATTGGGGTTTGATATTGTGCCGCCCTTTGCGTCAAATGTAATGTTATAATAGCGCACAAATTTATAATAATTTGTGCCGTCGGGAACGGCTCGGTAATTGGCTTTTTGCGTGTTTTGATTGTTTAAAAGATTGTTGGGGTCGTAAACTCGCCCGCCGTAAAGATTAAAGCTATGCGGTCTTCCCGACATAAATGCAAGTGCAAGGTTCATATTGGCTGGCTTGTGAATAGTGCCTCCGTAAAGGTTTATCGCACCGCCCCAAGGGTCATTATTGGAATAGTTGCCTAACACAACGCCATAAATATTACCGCTATAAATATTTACAAACGGCGCTTGGTTTGCTCCATTTATATAGTAGCTAACAATCGCATAGTAACCCGCAGAAGTTACGGTTGTCCCTCTTATCTCTATACCGCCGCCAATGTTTCTTATTGCGTGGCGGCCCTTAGATTCCACGGTTATGTTGCCGTAAACGGTTGTTTTGGGACGCCAATTATTTACCCTGCCCTCAATGCGGATAACCTCCGCCGTAGAACTTGTTGTTCTATTTTCCAATTTTGAGTGATTGGTGCTGGAGTTTTTAATTTCAACCTCGTGTGCCTTTATGTGTAAAAGCGCACCCGTGTTTGAATATGCATACATGGTATATCCATTGAGGTCTATAATCACTTTTTTGTTGACATTGACCGTAGCGTTGATGCCGTTGTGACCGTTTTGCTTGATTGTCGTGCCTATTGCGGCATTGTTGATTGCCGTCTGCAGGTTAGTATACTTTACATTTGTAGCGCCGCTTATCGTTTTGGCAACAGTATAGCCCTGAGCTTGATATCCCATTGGCTGTATAGTAAGGGATTCGTTTGGCAAAGCGCCAAGGGCTGTGATGTTTGTCCCTTGGTCTGTGCTATATTCTATTGGTTTGTCTGCATCGTCCAACGGGGTTTCCAAAACCGCCGAGGAAAGTCCTCCGCCGCTGTAAGTTCCCAAAAGTCCCAAACACAGCACTAAAAAAAGCAAAAAAATAATTTGACCAATCTGCGTCCGTATCTTGCTCATTTGTACCCTCCATAACTTGTATCGTTAGTAAAATTAAAATATAAATAATTATATATATAAATATTATATCATAAATATTTAAATATTAACTATAAAAAACCTACTAGAAAAAAATTAATTATTGAATTATATTGTTTTGTTTGTTATTATATAAGTAATTGAATTTATTTTGGAGGGATATTATGCAAAAAGCGTTTAAGTTTATCTCACTCCTGGTTATTGTTGCTTTATTTTCAGGGTTAATTGCCATATTGTTTACGGGTTGTGCAAAACAAGAGTCAAAGGGTATAATCATTATTCCCGGCATAATTGGCAGCGCATACATTGATACAGATGCAAAAGATGAGGACGGCAATATTGTTGAACAGTCGGTTTGGGACCCGTTCAACGGGAAATTAGGTTGGTACGACCTGTTTGGAGAAGAAGGGCAGACTTTTCGCATGGACAACCCAAAAGTGATTGAAGAAATGAGAGAAACTATGTTGCCTGTGTTTTTTGCCTTAGCGAAGGAGGAAAACATAGTTACACAAATGATGATTGATGAGGACGGCAAGCCAAGCGATAAAAGCGTAAAGGTTGCCGATATGAATACCCAATCCGACCTAAAGTACGGAACTTTGGGCGCATACAAAGAGATGTATTCGGAGCTTAGCAACTGCTATGGTGAGGAATATGAGGTTAGTGTATTTCAATTTGATTGGCGCTTGGACGGGCAAGACGCAGGCAAATTGCTAGAGGACTATATTCAAGCAAAGGACTACTCCAAAGTTATTTTAATCGGTCATAGCATGGGAGGTATGGTTGCCTCCAATTACCTATCGAGAAGTCAAGCAAACCGAGATAAAACCGAACTTTTTATCAGCATTGTCGCACCCTTATTGGGAAGTATTATGGCACCGCAAATAGTGATAAATTCATCTGGGCTTATGGGAGGACTGCTGCCGTCATCGCTTAGCTTTATGATAGACACTTTTGACGAAATGCTCTATCCCTTAGTTAAGAATAGCTATGTGGGATACCAACTTTTCCCTAACGAAGATTATTTTTCCAACCCCTACTATCCCGAAGGCGAATCCTGTATATATATTGACGACCAACCCGCATCCTTAACCCAGCTTACCGATTATGTAAAGGCGCAAGATTGGGCAAAGCATTCTAGCGGAGAGCTTAAACCTGCGGTTGCAAATATGTCGGCATTGTACGACAGCCTTTACATTGACAACAACGGACAAAGAACGCATGTCACAGACCTTGTAAATACTTACTATTTTGTTGCAACGGGCAGTAATACCGCATCCGTGTTCCGCCTGTATTCAGACGGCAACACTGCTATTGAAACCTTTACCGAAGGTGACGGTATTGTATCGGCTTACAGCGCCGCATGCGGCAAGCCTTTAGACCACGAAAGAGTGCTGTTGTATAAAGATATAAGTCACACAACTGTCGGCATATACTTTAATCTCTACATAAAAGATGATGTCTTTGGTTTGATAGATGCCTTATAATAATTAAACACAATAAAAAGAACGCTATGCGTTTAAAATTAGGTTTTTACAACAATATAAAAATAATTTGAGGGTTGTTTATTCTCCCAAATAACTACCTTTGTATATAGGATAGCGATATTTATCGGCATCGGTTATTTGGCGCATCACCTTGCAAGGCACACCCACCGCCACTACATTTGGCGGAATATCTTTTGTAACAACGCTGCCCGCACCGATTACCGCATTGTCGCCTATTGTCACGCCTGCAAGAATGGTTGCGTTTGTGCCAATCCAAACATTATTGCCAACGGTTATGGGCTTGGCAAGCTCAACCCCTGCCTTTCTCTGTTCGGGGTCGATAGCGTGTTCTGCTGTGGTGAAACAACAGTTGGGAGCAATAAAAACATTGTCGCCAAATGTTACCCTTGCCCCGGCTGTAATGATTAGATTGTGGTTGGAATAAAAATAGTCGCCAATAGTAATATTATATCCATAATCACACCAAAACGGCGGGGTGATTATCGTTTCTTTACCCATACTGCCCAAAATGCCAACAAGCATTTCTTGCTGCTTTTCCCTATCTGTTGGCGAAAGCTGATTGTATTTGTAACACTTATCTTTGCATTTTTCTATTTCCCTTTCAAACTCTGGGTTATAACATCCTTGAAAATAGCAGTTGATGGGAACAATTGGTTTTTTATCCATTTTTTTGCTTTCCTTATCGTTTTATTATATTGGTTTTAGTTTGTTTGTAAATGAAAGCGAAACTATATTATTATCTCTCCCCGTATATACTTGGCGGTTTGGGTACTCAAAATGTGCTTTCTATCCCTCCAATCGGGCATTAACCTATCTAGCCAACGGTAGAATTCTTTGTTATGATTTTTCACTTTAAAGTGAATGAGTTCGTGAAGTACAACATATTCTATACACTGTTTGGGGGCAAAAATTAACTTGGAGTTTAGTACGATTGTATTTTTTTGAATAATGCAGCTGCCCCACCTTGCCACCATAGAGATTGATTTATATCTATACTCGTCATTAAAGAAAATTTTATATTTGTTTATTACGCTTTGAAAGACTTCCTCAAATACCGTTTTTACTTGATTTTTATACCACGCACACATTAGGTTCTTTTTACGATTATAGTTGTCTTCTTTTTTCACATTAACAATGATATATTCCCCGCCTATATCAACAAATTCCTCTTTTGATTGATTTATCTTTAATTGATAATGGTTGCCAAGATATATAAAGCATTCTCCGCTAACATATTCTTTTGGCAAAACATTGGCTATATTGCTTTTAAAGCGTTCTTTGTGCTTTAGTATCCAAGCGCCTTTGGATTTTACAAAGTCATCTATCACAGATACCGTTGTAAATAAGCTTGCCGACACATATACAAGTCCGTCCGCTTTAATTCTTATATTAATATTTTTTACTGTTTTTCTTGTAAGTATATATTCTATTGCGCCGTGAGCGTAAAATACCTGTCTAATCTCTTGCATTGTCTTGCTCTTTTTGGGATATATCCCATTTTGTTATTATGGGAATGAACAACTTGGTGATATTGGGGTCAAATTGCGTGCCGGCATTGCGCTTAATTTCCGCTATTGCTTCTTCTCGTGTGAGAGCTTTGCGGTAAATTCTGTCCTCGGTCATTGCATCAAAAGCATCGGCTATTGATAATATGCGTGAGGCAATGGGGATTTCCTCGCCCTTTAAGCCAATAGGGTATCCTGTGCCGTCCCAACGCTCGTGATGATGTAAAATATATTTGGCTATATGTTCTAATTGCGGGGTTGCTATTGCAATACGATAGCCAATTTCGGGGTGCTGTTTCATAATTTTCCATTCGCTTTCGGTCAACTTGCCCGGCTTATTTAAAATGCGGTCATCTATACCTATCTTGCCGATATCGTGCAGCTTAGATAACAGTTGCAAGTCATCTATATCCTTTTGCTCAATCCCAAGCTGTTCGCCAAGCACTCTGCAAATTTGCTCTAAGCGTTGCCCGTGTTTCTCCGTTTCGTGACTTTTTGCATAGAGCGTTGCCATAATTGCCGATACGATAGATGAGTGTGAGCTGTTTTGATTAAGCAGCTTGCTGCTCTTGAGGTACTCTGTTGCCTCCTGGAGAACCTCTGCTATATTTTGCTTTTCGTCTGTCTTGGTACTGTGTCCAATAGACACGCTAACCGTATAGAGCGCATTGATATTTTGCCTATTATAACTTTCGATTGCAAACTTGATACCCGTTTTTAGTTGGTGGGCGGCTCGGCTATCTGTGTTTGGCATAAGCAAGATAAATTTCCCGCCGCCCTCGTGGCTTAACACAAACTCGCTAAGCAAACTGCCTTGAATGAGATTAGCAGTTTTGATGATTAGTTGGTCGCCCTCGTCATAGCCATACGCATCGTTAATCATGCGCAGCCCGTCGATGTCCAAAACAGCAATCGAAAGCGGTAAAAACTCTTTTTTATCCAACCGACTCTTTTCCCTATCCATACGGTTGCGGTTGAATAATCCTGTAAGGAAATCATGTTCCCGCAAGTAAGTAATCTGCCGCTCCTTCTTTTTTTGCTCAGATATATCTAAAACAATACCTTCAAGCGCTTCAACATTGCCGTCCGCATCGTAAATGCCCCGTCCCCTTGCAAGCACCCACTTGCGCTCCCCTGACTTTGTAGTAATCTCATATTCGTGGTGATAGTGCGTATGCTTTTGCACCGCTTTTTCCCGTTCCGCCCTCATAATATCACGATAATCGGGAGAGATTATTTGAATATATGCAACATCACGGTTGCCAATAAGGTTTTCGTCCGTGTAGCCCGTTAAATCGTAACATCCCTTTGATACAAACTCCATAGTCCAATATGC
>JBAZCO010000007.1:0-30638 GCA_041654915.1 Clostridia bacterium
CAAGCAGGACACGCTTTTTATTATTTTTTCCACCGTGTCAACCTCGATTGCCGCCCCTGTGGGGTTGTTGGGGTTGGAAAATATCAGTATAGTTGGCAAGGTATCGTTTATATATTTTATTAATTTATCCGCATCTGGCAAAAAGTCGTTGCTCCGAGGGAATGGATATGTGTATGCTTTTCTAATATTAGTATAAAAAGAATACATTGAAAAGTCAGGTGTCAGTGTAACCACTTTTGCGTTATCAGCTAAGAACGCTCCGCAAATTAGCCCAATTAGTTCGTCTGAGCCGTTGCCTGCAACCAAGTTTTTGGGGCTTGTGCTAATCACTTTGCCATAAGCCTCAATCAAATCTTTTGCATAGGGGTCGGGGTAGCGATTAAAGTCAAGATTGTCTAGCGATATTTTTAGCTTTTCCTTTACGCTGTCCGAAAGGGGTATAAAGGATTCGTTTGCATCTAATCTTATACGGTAGTTGCCCTGTATGGGTTGGTAGGGAGTGAGCATAGAGAGGCGCTCGTCAAGAACATAACTCATTTTAACCTCACTTTTACCGATGCGGCATGGGCATCTAGCCCCTCACGCTCGGCAAGGGTGATTACATCATCTGCAACAAGGCGAAACGCTTGTTCATCATACTTAATGTATTGTATGGTCTTTACAAAACTATCCACGGATAGCGGTGAGAAAAACCGTGCCGTACCACCTGTTGGCAGCACATGGTTAGCCCCTGCAAGATAGTCGCCCAATGCCTCTGGCGTGTATGCCCCCAAAAAAATTGAGCCTGCATTGTCGATATCGTCAAGGTAGCTGTCTGCATCGCTGGTGATTATCTCAAGATGTTCGGGAGCAAAGCGGTTGGCAAGGGTTATCATTTGTTCCCTATCGCTGCAAACAATAATCCCGCCGTAGTTTTGGAGTGAAATTTGTGCGGTTTGCTTGCGAGATAAGAGGGAAAGTTGCTTTTTTAACTCTGCCGCTGTATCTTTTGCCACCTCTTTGGATGTGGTGAGGAGAATAGACGAGGCACGCTCATCGTGTTCGGCTTGTGACAATAGGTCGGCGGCGATAAAGGCGGGGGATGCGGTTTGGTCGGCAATTATCATTATTTCGGACGGTCCTGCAACCATATCTATATCGCATACACCGTAGACTATTCTTTTTGCCTCGGCAACATAGGCGTTGCCCGGTCCAACAATCTTGTCCGCTTTTTTTATCGTCTGTGTACCGTAAGCCATTGCCGCCACACCGTGAGCGCCGCCCACAAGAATAATCTCATCCGCCCCCGCAATGTGTGCCGAGGCAAGAATATCGGGGTTTACTTTGCCGTCCTTGCTGGGGGGGCTAAATATGATTATCTCCTTAACTCCCGCTATCCTTGCGGGAATTGCGCACATAAGCGCAGTGGAGGGATAAGCGGCTGTGCCGCCGGGAACATATATAGCAACTCTTTCAAGCCCTCGCACCAATTGCCCCATTTTGCCGCCGTTTTGCATAGAAAAACCTTGCCGCACTTGTTTTTGGTGGAAAGCGGTTATGTTTTTTGCCGCTAAGCATAGCGCTTTTTTAAAGTCCTCCGATACGCTGTCGTATGCGGCTTTAAAATCAGACGGATAAAACCGTTTTATTTTGGGGGCATTGTCCAAGCTCTTACTGTAACTGAGCAATGCAGCATCCCCTCCCGTTTTGATATCCTCTACTATTTTATTTACACGCTCGGCAACCTCTTTGCCGTCCTCTACACTTCTTTTTTTGAGCGCATCTAAAAATTCAAATTCCAAACTGCCATTGGCGGTGATAATATTAATCATTGCTAAGCCTCCCTATAAGCTCCTCGATTGTCCGCTTTTTTAACCTTAATGCGGCGGAATTTACTATCAGCCTTGCGGATATATTGCAGATATCCTCTATTATTTCCAAGCCGTTTTCTTTTAATGTTGAGCCTGTTTCCACCAAGTCCACTATGCCATCGGCAAGGGATAGCAGCGGGGCAAGCTCCACAGAGCCTTCTATTTTTATAATTTCCACATCCATATTGCGGCTATTAAAAAAGCTCTTTGTGAATTCGGGGTATTTGGTTGCCACCGTTTTTAGCTTGTAGCCCGAATAAAAATCTTGCCCCTTTTGTGCGGCAAGTGAAAACCTGCACTTGCCAAACCCCAAATCCAACACCTCGTGTACGGGGCGACCCATTTCTAACAGTACATCCTTTCCCACCACTCCCGCATCGGCTACACCGTACTCCACATAGGTTACCACATCACGGGCTTTGGCAAATAGAATTTCGTATTTATCGTCCAAGTTAATGATAAGTTTTCTACCCTTATTTCTAATAGAGGAGCAGTCCAGCCCCGAATTTTCCAACAGTCGCAAGGCTTGCTCCTCAAGTCTGCCTTTTGTTAAAGCGATAGTAAAGGTATCCTTAACCTGCTTTGTGGCAGCCTCATTGCCAAGTACCTTGACAACCTCGTCAATATTCACTGCAAAGCCTATTGCGGACAAATCAAGGTCATAGTCGGTATATAGGGTGTCGTATCTGCCGCCCGAAAGCACCTCTTTGCCTTGCCCTGCAACATAGCCTTTAAATACAAGTCCTGTGTAATAATCATATTCATTTATCACGGCAAGGTCAATTATGATATTATTTTTAAATCCCTTTTCCTCAAGCGCATTAGCCGCTTGCGTAAGTTCCTCAAGCGCATTAGCCGCTCCGTCATAATCGAAGAGTTTCTTTGCTCGTGCTAACACCTCTGTACCGCCAAATAGTGAAAAAAGGTTGCTAAAAATGCCGTCCTTTTCTGCGCCGGCAATCGCCTCAATCTCGGGATAGTTTTTTGCAGCCAAAGCGCTTCTTAAGGCGTCTTTGTCGCCCGTACTCGGCTGTTCAAGCAAAGAGCTTATTATTCCCATATGTCCAATTTCAATGCGGAAATTGTCGCCAAACAACTCTTTCATACTTTGTGCGGCAAGCAGCAATATTTCGATATCCGCCGCTAATCCCTCCGCTCCCAGCAACTCCACGCCAATCTGTGTGATTTCGTCGGAAAACTTAGAAAGTCTTATATTGCGGCGAAACACCGTTTGGTTATAATATAATTTGAGAGGCAATTTTGCCTGTTTAAGTCGTGAGGCATAGAGCCTTGCGATAGGCTTGGTGGAGTCGGGACGCATTGTAACAAGCCTGCCGCTGTTGTCGGTTAGCGTGTACATTTCGTCTTGTGAGATGCGCCCAATACCCTTGGAAAACACATCATAATATTCAAGCGCCGGCGTCATAACCTCGTCATAACCTTGTGTTTCAAACAGGTTGCGAAGTGTTTTTTCTGCCTTGCGTTTTAATTTGCATTCTTTAAATAAATAGTCCTTTGTGCCTTCCGGCGTGATTCTGTCATTGCTGTTCATATAATTTTGCTCCACTTGCTTTAGTTCGCTAAAGTAAAATGATAATAACATACCAAGCAAACCTTTGTCAACCGTTGAAAGGTTAAATTATACAAAATATTTTCAAATTATACAAAGAACGAGCGGTTTTTCAAAAAAACATTTGCTTTTTTCACTATAATATATTATTATACAAGTAATATAATAATGGTGCGGATAAAACGGTAAAAATAAATGTCACCGAGCAACAGCTTGAGCGGCAAGTAATATAATAATGGTACGGGTAAAACCCATTTAAGGGGAAGCTGATGGGTACACTAAAAACAAAATATTTAATAGTTCATACCATAGGCGGTATAGCGGTGACGGCGGCAGTGGCGGTTTGTTTTATTGTCGATGTCAAATTGGGCTACCGAGTTTTGTCGTATTGTGCGCTTGCTATTCTTGTATTTGGGGCGGGATGGATGTTTTCACTAATTATGAATAAGGTGCGCTCACGGGAGAAAGGGGAGCGGCTCTTTAGCGATATATCGGCATTTATGCTTGGCGGATATATTGAATGCTTTTTGGATAGCGACTTGACTATTAAGTATTGCAGTGAAAAGTTAATATCTTATCTTGGTTATGAGTATGATGAGTTTATAGCTGTCACCCAAAACAAGTTGGTAAATATTATAGCGCCTGAGGACAATGAGCGTACAGTAAACGAATATAGAGAGCCTCAATACGGGCAGAATGCTCAAATTCTCTTTAATATGTTAGCTAAAGGCGGGCGAAAGGTATCGGTGATAGCGATAGTAAGCCCTCCTGCAAAAACTTTCAAGCGGGGCAAAGAGAATATAGTTGCGCAAAGTCTAATAATAGATACGATGCCCTTTGCTAGGCTAAATGAGGAAAAGGATATAGATGCCGAGCGATACAGAGTGGTGGCAGAGCAGTCGGAGAGCATAATTTTTGACTATCACATAGCTACGGATTCAATCTATATTAACTCGAATTTTGAAAAAAAGTTTGGATATGTGATTGAGAACGGTAATTTCAAATCACGGGTCAAGTCCGAGGAATTGCTAAAGTGTGATGATAGGCGCAAGCTAAACAATATAGATATTAAAAATATACCCTATACTGAAACCGAAGTGCAGGTGAAAAAAGCGGACGGAGAATATATATGGTGCAAAATAAGATTGTCCACTATATATGACAAAGAGAAAAACCCTGTACGCCTGCTTGGCAAAATCATAGATGTAGATGCCTCTCGCAAGGAAAAGCAACTTTTAATCGAAAGAACTAAGCGTGATGTGCTAACAGGCTTATACAACAGACTTGCCACCGAAACCTTGGTGTCGGAGGCGCAAGCAAATTCGGCTGCGGATGCGATTTCCGCATTCATTCTCTTTGATGTGGATGATTTTAAAAAGATAAATGACGAGTATGGGCATCTCAAGGGCGACGAAGTGTTATCACAAATGACAGAATCGATTAAAACCATATTCCGTTCCACCGATATTATTGGGCGGATAGGCGGTGATGAATTTGTTATTTTCATCAAAGATATACCCAATCAAAAGCACGCCCTTAAAAAAGCTCGCTCGGTGCTTGCGCTTGTATCCCGTGAGTTTAGGGCTGTGGGCGCAGGGGTATCGGTAAGTATTGGCATATCGATGTTCCGCAAAGACGGCGATACATACCACGAACTATTTAGAAAAGCGGACTTGGCGCTGTATGCCTCAAAAGCAATGGGCAAGAACACTTTTACGCTGTACACATCGGAGTTAGAAAGAAATGACAACTAAATATTTTGGGGTAGTGACCCCGCTTTGCCCGCCGTGCTAATCCCTTGCCAAACCGCACTAAGTACCAAAACCACGCTACACAAAGCCTATACATAGCAAAAGAGGACAATGAAAAGATACCTATTTCAACTAATAATAATATTTACGATTACTGCGCTTGCTGTGACGAGTATATCGGCGATATACTATCTTTACACACGGCACGAGTATCGCACGGAATATGAGGGTATCTATGCGACTGCGGCTGAAAACTCTGCGGAAAAGACGGATGCCGAAATCAAGCAAGCCTTTGAAAAATTGGAGCATGCTTTTGGAGCGTTAGAGGATGGCAAAACGCTTGAAACACCCGAGGGATACCGAGGGATAGGGCGGCTGGAAGGCAAGTCGCTAAGCGTGTATTTTTCTCCCGAGTCGGAAATTGCGCAAGACACCCACCCCTCAATAACCGACAAGCAAAAAGCTGCAATCACGGGTAAAGATAGACGGGATATGCCAAGTAAAGCAGTATCAAGGGGCGAGTTTTTTGGTTATAATTTAATCATTTATGCGGTAAGAAACGAAAATTATCCCGAAGAATACTTTGTACTTCTAGAAGATTATTCGGAGTTTCAAACAAAGATGGAGGGGTATTTATTGGATAATGTCCTGCTTTTGGATATAAATGGCAGGGTAATTGTTTCCTTGGCGGGATTTAGCTATACTACTTTATATGATGTTTACAGCGCTAACGAGTTTGGGTTGGTGGAGGACGAAAACAACCGATATCTTGAATTAAACGGCACAAATCACTATTTTATTAAGAATTCTCTTAAAGCAGAAGGGGTTTATTATTTAAGTATAGTATCTGGGCAGCGGGCGGATGCCGCAATAGGTTCGGATGTGCAAAGCGGTTTGATATTTGTTGCGGGCGTTGCTGGCACTTCATTTATAGGGGCGGCGCTGTTAATTTCCGTCTATCTTGCGCTAAACAACAAGAATTTAACGGGGGCATTCACAAGAAACAAATATAGCCTTATGATAGATAGGTTTGGGCGGGTTAGGTTTGCCAACAAGAACTTCCGCAAGAGTTTTGATAATGTGGATATAATAGAAAATGCCATAGATATAAATGCAGATATACCAAAGGCGCTAAAGTCCAACGAGGATATTACCTTGAAACTTGCCAACATTGAGGGAGAGGAGAGGTATATTAGGTTTATGACGGCAGAGTCGCTCTTTGGATATAGGTTAATCGGTACGGATGCCACGACATTTATGACAGATTATAAAGAGGCTCGTTTTTTAGCAAACTGCGACTATCTCACCAAACTTCCCAATCGTGAGCAGTTGGAAAGAGATTTTTTGTTTGTCACCGAAAGGGATGAGGAGAAACTCTTTTGCGTTGGGGTATTGGATATTATCGGATTGGAACGGTTCAAAGTTATGATGGGTGCATCCTTTTATGATGCGCTAAAGGCTCGCTTTGCAAGGAGGCTTGCAAGTGTGTTTGAGGATAGCGTATATCATATAAGCGATACCCGCTTTGTTATATTTACACGGGGAATGGATATGACTCACTATCTAACCCATAATATGGATAAATACACAGCTCTGCTTGAGCCGCCTATCAAGGTGGACAATCAGTTGGTTAAAGTGGATTTTAGGATGGGGCATTGCAAACCGTTTTTCGGCAGGGAGCGAGTGGGGCTTGAGCCTGCGCTTACCAATGCCCGCCAAGCGCTAGGGGCGGCAATACTATCTAGAGATAAAAAAATTGTAGGGTTTTTTGATGCACTGCTTAGAAGTGATGCAACTGTGTACGAAAACAAGAAGGCAGTTACCGACCTTATAGATAATGATTTGCTAATGCTGCATTATCAGCCGCAATTTTCGTTAAAAGAAAATAGGATTATAGGCTTTGAGGCGCTAACACGCACCAAAAAGAAAATGAATATCACGATTTCCGAGTTTATTGCGCTTTCCGAAAAGAATGGCAGTATTATAGAGCTTGGGAACTTTGTTTATAAATCGGCAATGGCTTTTGCCAAGAGCATAGAAAAATATAATGTGCGGATATCCCTAAATGTATCGCCCGTGCAGTTAATGCAAGAGGGTTTTGTAGAGAATTTTTTGCAGTACTACCGCCGCCATAACCTCAAACCGCATAGCATATGTATTGAAATTACCGAAACTTTTCTTATGTCCAACTATGAAGGTATATTAGATAATCTCAATATATTATTCAAAGAGGGTGTAGATATACATCTAGACGACTTTGGAGTGGTATATTCATCTATGCTCTACCTTAAAAAATTGCCTATTACTGCAATAAAGATAGATAGGGAATTTATAAAGGATATAGATACCGATGGTTATAGCAAGATGATAGTGGATATTATTACAAACTCCGCCAAGTATCTCAAATTGACAAGTATAGCGGAGGGTGTTGAAACACAAGAGCAAACAGAAGCGTTGAGGCGGTTGGAGTGCGATGTAATACAAGGTTTTTATATTAGCGCCGCCGTATCGCCCGAGGAGGCAATTGCGCTAATGGATGATAATTTTTCACCGATAAAAGGAGATAAATGATGTTTAGTTTTTTAGGCGCTGCATTCAGCAACGGTGTTATGGTATTGTTTTTAATTATGATAATATTGGCTACGATAGGTTCAATATTTTTGCTTATTAGGTCGATATTAAAGGAAAGAAGGCGTTGGAAACAACAGATCGAACAGAGCGGGCTAATCTCTTACGAAAATCTTGAGGACATTGCAAAAGACCATATCCAACACAACAAAAAGACGGACTTTAGCTTGATTCGCATAGATATATCCGAGAGCGCATCACTTTTGAAAAGTCTGGGAGAGTTGCAATACAACAATGCGCTTGCCCAATTAATCAACTCTTGGCGGGGGCTAATGGATGGCTCGGTTAGGATATCTAAGCGCAACGAGGAGAGCATATATATTTATTTAAAAGTTAAGAATAGCCCGGGATTTATAGACCATCTGTGCTTTTTATTGATAAGCGAATCAAAAAAGAGTATTATCATTGCCGGCACGCTCAAGGTAGACTTTGATATTAATATCAGCGTGGTGTCCTATCCCGATGCGGGCAGAACTTATGACGAACTTAAACAAAACCTAAAGCTTGCTATGGTTGCCGCTAAGCGCAAAGGCATAAACCAATTTGCCGCATATGACATTGCCCTTGCCAACAAGGAAACCGAAGAATACAAAAACTATATGGAGATAAAGAGCGCAATAGAAAACAAGGAGTTTACCCTGTACTATCAGCCGATTATCGATTTTAATACTATGGAAGTTTATGGTGCGGAGTCACTGCTCCGCTGGAAACACAAGGAAAAAGGTGTGTTGCCGCCGTCCACATTCCTTAATATTATGGAGCATACGGGCGATATCAATTGGGTGGGCTTTTGGTCTATCGAACAGCTGTTTAAGCAGTCGGTACAATGGAAAACGCAGTACCCCGATAGTTCTTTCATTCTAACATTCAACCTTTCCCCCAAACAGTTAATGAATCCTCTTTTGACGGACGAACTGCGCCGCTTAGTAAAGAAATACCGCCTAACTCCTGCCGATTACTGTGCGGAGATAATGGAGTTTACGCTGCTAGAGTCCTTTGATATGGTAAAGGACAATATAGTGAGAATGCAACAAATGGGCTTTATGGTGGCGGTGGACAACTACGGCAGCGCCCACTCCTCTTTGCAGAGTTTAACTAATCTATCGGTAAATATCATTAAGCTTGCTAGGAGCTTTATCAACGAGGCGCAAAACAACGAGATGACATATAATATTATCACGATGCTATTGAAGTATACCAAAAAGAATAATATTAAGATTATTGCCGAGGGCGTGGAGAAAGAGGAGTACTTTGAGTATGTAAAAACTTTGGGGATAGAGTACGGGCAAGGATATCTGTTTGCCCGCCCTGGTGACCAAAAGGAACTTATGAATGCCGTGGTGCTAACACCGTGGTCGGCTGCAACTGCTCCCAAAACCACAATATAAATTCAAGTTATAAATTTAAATGCTTACTCTTGGTGAGTTAGTTATAGCAAATTATACTATTTTATTAAAACATTATCAATATAATAGCGATAAAGTAACACTATAAATGTATAATTTGCCAAATATATTTAAATTCAATGAAAAGTGACTATTTTACTAAAATTTAATTCAAATTAGCATAATTAACTTGAAAAATTAGCTTTTTTAGTCTATAATAAATCCAAGATTTTGTGAGGAGAAGGGTAGAATGTTGAAAAACTTAATTTATATGTTAGGTTCAACTGCCGCAATGGAATGCGAGGGGGTAAGAGATGTGCTTTATCCTTACGGCGACGAAATTCCCGGGGAGTTCACCGTTATTTTTGAGAATGGAGAAAGCGTAACTGTAAAGTTTATTACCAACTAAACTTTATAACTGCTCAACTAATAGCACGGTGAGCAAAATTAGTTTGCTGTTTTGTCAAAAGTTAACACATCATACCGAGTTGTTCGCATATATATATTAATGTTACTAAATAGGGTTTTAGCTTTCCACAACGGGAAACAAACTTGTATGTTTTTTAGGGAAAAATAAAAAAAATCTTTTTCAAAAAAACACTTGACAGACTTTTTACCCTATGTTACTATGTTCTTGTATCATTGTGGTGCAATAAAACTAAATAAACAAGAAGGGTAAAATTATCGCAAGGTAATGACACAAAACTAGAGGGACTCTCGCAGTCAGCCAGTTGCCATCAGTGTAATGTATTCAACACGGGTGGCTTTTTTTATTGGAAGGTGAGGAATTGAGCAGCGTAACAAAGTATTACGGAAAGCAAAAGAGAAAAAAACTTGTTAACTTAATAATAGCTATCCTTGCCATTCTTTCGCTTATCATAATACTTGTAACAGTCTACGGGCAAAATGTAGGAAACTTTGTTGTCGCAGTAGAAACCGATGTTCAGCTTGCTTTGGCGCTATCCGAAACACCTGACTTCGAAAACCAAACCTCTAGGCTTGCCGCAATAGGACTAAAAGACCAAACCCACGCTACCTACTCCGATATCCCAGAGGATATATCAGAGGGATATGGCTCACAAAACGACGAGGAGAACAAAAGATACTTCGCTTATAGCTTTTATATCAAAAACACTTCTAAGACAATACTCAACTACACAGCGGAGATTATCTTTAACAAAGCAACACAGGGAGCAGAGTCGGCACTAAGGGTAATGGTGATAAAAAATGACGAAATGTCCATATACGCCAAGGCAAAGGAATATCCCCTGTCCGAGGTAGGGCAACCAGAAGACCATTTGGGAACGGGCATACAGGTAAACTATACGACAATCCCATTCCTGTCCGTGGTGACAATAATGCGGCAGTCGGAAACCCACTTCCCAAGCGGCGCAGTAAATAAATACACTATTGTTATGTGGCTGGAAGGTTGGGACAGAGAATGTACCGACGACATAAAGGGCGCTACAATGAAAATGGAAATGCGCTTTAAGGCTTTCGAGGCAGGCAATTAATATAAGGTAGTAACAAGTAACCATATAAAACAACAAAACAACAAAACAACAAAAAAAATTCATAAAATCGGAGGATGATTTAAATGAAAAAAGTAACCAAAAAATTAGCAATATCTATAATGATATTAATGGTAGCGGCATCTCTTGCCATTACCTCAACCTATGCGTGGTTCACAATGAACGACACTCCCGAAGTTGCAGGCTTTGACCTAGAAGTGACCTCAGTAGACGGCTTGTACATATCACTTGTTCCCGTTTCTGGTGAATACGGCGTTGATGCAACCGGTGCAAACGGCACATTCAAATCTTATCTAACCAATGAAGAGATTATGGATGAACTTCTTAGGCAATTTGAGGTAGACGAAACTGAGACTTTGAAGAGGCTCACCCACGGCACAAGTGTCAATGAAAAACCTGCATTTACCATAGAGCCCCACGCAAGTGTTGTAGGAGTTAGAGATAATGAAACTGCTTTTTATAGCTTTAGGATTTATTTCCGCTCCAACAACCAATATGAAGTAAGTCTTAAATTGGCAACAGAAACTGGCGAAGATGCAAACCTTATGAGTTCTGTAACAACCCAAACCGCAAGCACATTGCCCAAAGTGCAATATTGGACAGGTAATGAGTTAGGCGGAACAGTGGGTGACGATATTGAAGCAGAGGCAGCCAACGCAGTGCGTATAGCATTTGGCAATTCCGCTACTGCTGCAGGTATGAAAATATGGGACCCCAACGCAGGCGAAGGTTTTGGCGATGATTATGTTGCAGCAGACCCAGATGCCGACCCCGACCCAATAGACGGTGTATATGAGAATGCAGCATTTATGTACTACAACCATGTAAATGTTGATAAGCTTACCTATACTGCACCCGCAACTGCAGTCGTTGATGCTGACGAAGTTCTTGTTACTCTTGAAGAGACTGGTTCAACTGGCGTATACGAAGGTTTCCTAGATGTTGTTATTTGGCTAGAGGGCTGGGATGGCAATGCTCTCAACAGCGTGCTTGGTGATATATTCACGACCAGATTAGTATTCAAAGGCGACCTTGTACCCACTCCCTAAAGATAACGGCTAAACACTTTTATCATCCTAAAATATTTATTTACTCTTGTTTGGCTAAGGACATTCGTCCTTAGCCAGCAAGGGAAATAAGTTAAGAGGAGGAAAAAATCAATGAAAAAGACAACAAAAAAACTGCTCATATCTATAATGATACTATTAGCGGCAGTTTCTCTTGCAACAGCGACCACTTATGCTTGGTTTACCATGAACAACACCCCCGAGGTGGAGACCTTTGACCTAAATGTAACCTCCGTAGACGGGCTGTATATATCGCTAAGCGGAGATGAGGGAACTTTTAAGCAATATATTTCCACCACGGAAATCACCAACCATCTCTTGGCAAACTTCTCTTATACTGTTGGTGAGGGCGAGGATGCGACTCAAGTGCTTAAAAAACTTACCCATGCTACAACTGAAGGTGACGGTATTTATGACATACCCGCAGACAATAAGATAACCCAAATGAACACAGACGGTACGGAAACAACTAGTTATGAGTTCACATTATACTTCCGCTCCGCCAACGCATATCAGGTTACCTTAAAGACAACGGGCGATAGTAAAAGCGCTGTGACATCTGTTCAGGGAGAAAACCCGCCTGCCCCCATAGAGGCTTGGGCGGACGGTTTGAGTTTTGCTAAAGACGGCACTACCGCTGCATTTGACCGTGGTCATGCCATAGCCGCAAGGGCGCAGGACGCAGTGAGAATTGCTTTCTATGATGGCACAAATAGGTTCTTTTGGGACCCCAATCCAACAAGTGGGTTTACAGATAACACTTATATGGGCAATGTTGCCGCTCGCCACCATAACTTTAAGCATGGCTCTAAGTTTGGCGATACCATAGATGCCGATGTGCCCGAAGTTGACGGCGGTGGCACTGTAGACCAAGTAATAAGCATAGTGGAGAGCAATGTTAACACAACAGCAACCCCAACAACGCTATTAACGCTTGTTCTAAATGAAACAACCAACCAATATAACGGCACACTAACTATAACTTTGTGGCTAGAGGGTTGGGATGCAAACGCTCTAAACAGCGTACTTTCCGACATTATCACCACAGAATTAGTATTCCAAGGGGTACTTTAGTATCAATTGGAATAAAATACACAAAATTTAAGCGGGAAAATCGCATTTCCCGCTTAACAATATAAAAATATATGTTATAATGTTATTACTCTATATATATGTGCGTGTGCGCATATATTAGGAGAATAATAACAGGCGGCTTATGGGCACAATGAATAAGAAAACCGATAACAAAAAAATCGACAAGAAAAAAGTTTTGACGATAGTTAACATCACCGCTAATGTGTTGGTTGTAGTGATTTCCATTTTTGTACTTCTCTTTGCTATTATGGCTATCACCAATGCAAAAAACGGGTATAACAACCTATTCGGCTCAACCATACTTGCAATAAAGACCGACTCAATGGAAGGACCTAACAAAGATTCTTTCAACGAGGGGGATTTGGTTGTCGCAAAAATACTAAACGACAAGCAAAAAGCAGAACTCAAAGAGGGCGATATTATCACCTTCTGGGATATGAAAGACGGCAAGAAGGTACTCAATACCCACAGAATCGTAGAAGTTAAAGAGGCGGGCGGAGGTGCAAAATCCTTTGTTACCAAGGGAGATAAGACTACTGGCAACGACCCCCTAGAGGCAACTTCCGATACGGTTATAGCAAGGTATCAATTCAAAGTTAAAGGCGTTGGCAACATACTACTCTTTATGCAAAGCAACACAGGCTTTCTTGTATTTGTAGTTTTGCCCTCAATATTGGCTTTAGGGTACTGCGTATATCTGTTTGCGATTAACCTAAAAGGCTTTAATAAGGAAAAGAAAGCGGACGATGTTGCCGCAGAAAAAGAAAAAATGCGTCTTGAACTCCTTGAGGAGTTGAAGAAAGAGCAGGAGAAAATTAAGGAAGATTGATGGGAAAGCACCCCCGGCAGGTGGTTGTATCCCACGGGAGTAACGGATGGCAGAGTTTGCTAAATATTATTTAGACTTTATATGGAGCTTAGGCAAAAACTTCCTCTCCTTTTTCTCCGCAATATTTGGCGCTATTGGCGGGATATTCTCCAAAGATATACCATCATACTTCTTTAGTTTAGGAGAGGCTATAAAAGGCTTTGATGTGTTGGGATGGATTACTTTGTTTTTCGTCACAATTATCAATGTTTTGCTAGCCTTTTTTATTTTTTACAGAGCATTTCTTACATTGCGCAAATATATTTTCTTCCGCAAAAAAGAGATTGAAAAAGAAGAGCTGCTAGAGGAGCTTGCCAAAATGAAAGAGCAAGCCGAACAGCTTGCAATAGAGAAAAACAAGATTTTCTCTTTAAAGCTTAAAGAGTTAAGTCCGTTTGAGTTGTCAGATGCCCTTCGTGAGGAGGCGGCTGTTGCCGATATCGACACCGCTTGTGCTATCGACAGCCGCTTTACCAAACTAATAAATATTGATAACAAATACGCATTCCAACAACCGTTCATCAATATGCGTGATTCGGATATGCTAAGCCTTGCCGAGATAGTAGACCAATTTGTATACTTTGCCGCCTCACAGTTAAAACTTTATTATCGCCCCCACATTGCAAGACTGTTTTTTGCAGGGCTTGCCACATCTAAAGTTATGATTCTAGAGGGCATAAGCGGTACGGGTAAAACTAGTTTGCCATATGCTATGTCAAAGTTTTTTGGCAACAACGCAGCAATGGTATCCGTTCAGCCCTCTTGGCGGGATAGGGCGGAACTTATTGGTTACCTCAATGAGTTTACTAAGAAGTTTAACGAAACCGACTTTCTTGCCGCTCTTTATGATGCAACTTATAGGGATGACATCAATCTTATAGTACTAGACGAGATGAACCTTGCAAGAATAGAGTATTACTTTGCAGAGTTTTTATCTATTATGGAAATGCCCGACACTTCCGAATGGAAGATTGACCTTGTGCCAAGCCCCGATGCGGGCGACCCCAAAAATATTTCGGACGGCAAAATTACCGTGCCGCAAAATGTTTGGTTTGTGGGAACGGCAAACCAAGACGACTCCACCTTTACCATTACCGACAAAGTGTACGATAGGGCGGTTGCTATTAGCCTAAACGAGAAAGGCAAGTACTTTGATGCGCCCATTACCGACAGCGTTAATATGTCTTACGACTATGTGCAGAGCTTGTTTGACAAGGCGGAGAGCGAAAATCAAGTTTCCCGCAAGGCTACGGAAAAGCTAGAAAAGCTAGACGAATTTATTCGCACTAAATTCAAGGTTGCATTCGGTAACCGTATATTAAAGCAAATCTATGTGTTCGTACCCGTGTTTATCGCTTGCGGCGGTACAGAGAACGAGGCACTGGACTTTATGCTTGCAACCAAAATTTTAAAGAAGTTTAATGCCCTTAACTTGGTATTTTTAACCAAAGAAATTTCCGAACTCATATCGTTAATAGAAAGACTGTTTGGAAAGAATCAGTTTGAGCAATCCATAGACTACCTCAAGCAACTGCAAAAGAATGTCTAATAGGGATGGTGGGCTATGACGGAACGAAATTTAAAAGATTTTTTCAATGAACTTCAACTAGAGGACGACTTTTTCACCAAGACGCTTGACTATATCGCCGCAGGCAAAACCGAGCTGCAACAAAGCCGTGTTGTGGAAACTATGGTTGTCGATGACGCTTGGATAAGGACGATAGAGTCCCTAATATATTCCGTAGAGAGAATTGTAAAAGACCCCAAAAAGTTTATAATAGACGAAAGAATTATCGTAAATGTAGAGAAGGCAAAAAAAACCGATGCGGAAACAATTAGGCATCTAGCCTCTCATACCAACTATATTCGTGCCATTGGTGACGACGGCTTTATTCAACCAAGCAAACTGCAAGTAAAAGAAATTAATGAGGACTTGCTAATATACGAAAACCGTTTTGTGTTTTCGCTAATTGAACGCTTAACTACTTTTATAGAGCAACGCTATACCGCTATAAAAGAGCAAATTGACACCTACGACACCACCAACCTAAAGCTAAAATCCAAGTTTAATATTCATCGTGGAGAAGTGGAGTACGATATTAATATCAAGGTGAGAAACGAAACTGCTAACCGCATTATGCTGCAAAAAAACCACGACCTACTAGGGAAAATTGAAGTGCTAAGAAAGCGCATTCTCATTCTCCGTGGCACGCAGTTTTACAAGGCATTATCCAAGGCAAAACCCGTTTACCCGCCAATAATGAAGACAAATATCATCAATATGCAAAAGGACTATCAAGCGGCATATCAGCTTTGGATGTTTATTAGCTCCTACAACACAATAGGCTTTAGCGTTGATGTCTCCGATAAGAGAATGCCCATAGACACCGAATACTACGACGACCTTGCTATGCTTGTAGCCCTAGGCATAAAGACTATGGTAAACAACAACTCAATACGGGAAACCCTGTATAAAAAAACACCGTTTAGGCGCAGACCTAAAAAGAGATATAGAGAAATTCGCCGCATAGATTATGAGCCAAGCTTTAGAGGGGTGGCAGGGCTAGACAATAAAGAGGCGGTAAACCAATTTTATTTTGATAAAATTAAGGAAATAATAGAGGAGCAAGAGCGCCTTAGAACAAATGACAGGATAAATATGGTTACCATACGCAAGACATTCCAAAATGTATTTCGTATTCTCACCAATTTTAGCAACGAGATATTTAACGATATCCTAGGTGTGTCCAGATACCCTGAACCAATAAGAAAACTCACATCCCTGCAAAAAAAACAACACGCCTATCGCAAGCAGGATGAATTATATAGGAAGTATGTAATACTAAGCCGCCTCAAAGCCGCCGAGCTTAGCAAGACGCTATCTAGAGAAAACACCCAAAAAATCAAGCTGGAAAGGTTGCGCTTTAACTATGAGTTGGCTTTGGAAAAAGAGGGTCAAAAGAAAAAGAAACCCAAGAAAAAGACTATATCTGTTGCCGACCGTGAAAAACGGCTTGCCGATTTGTATGCGAAAGCAGAAAGGGACGAATCTGTGCGTATGGCAAAAGAAATCAAGCGGCAAGAAACTATATTGGCAAAAGAGCGGGAGCGCTTAGAAAACTTGAAAAAAGCAAGGGAAGAACAGCGTAAAATCCGTGAGATTGCCAAGCAGATACTTAGCCAGCAAGAGGATAAATGGGAAGACTAATAACAAAAATAAAGGGAGCGGGCGGTCTTATCCTCTCCGCCGCCGTATTGGTAATCTCCCTTTCGATTGCCTTAAGCACGATATTTGGGTGGTTTGCCATAAGGAATGACCCCGTGCAACAGCCTTTTCAAGTGGTTGTTGTGGGCGGCGTGCAGGCATCACTAGAGATAGACGGCAACCAATATGCCACTACGGGCTTGAGCCTTAAAAATATTGCCCCCGGTGAGGAATATGAGTTTAAAATCACTATTTCTCCCTCAGAGGCGGGATTCATAAGAGTATACTTTGTAAACCCGAGCGGAGCGTTTAGCGACAATGGGATAAGCGGCAATATGAGCGATATAATGGGGGTAAAAGTAACCGCTGTAGAAGGGGTGGAAAACCCCGAGGAATTTAAGCAGGAAGACTATACACCCATTAGCGAAATGGAGGAAGAAGGGTATATAATAGTAGACGACATTCCTCTTTCCTCTAGCAACAATATAATTATCACCTTTGCCTTGAGGTTCTTGTCTACCCCGCCCGATGGCAAAGATTTGAATATTTATCAGGGCAGGCAATTTAACATAGATACTTTGGTAATCGAGCGGTATTTAAACGGTACTTAATATGAAGAAATGGATATATTTAATAAATATGGCGCTGATAGTCGTAATATTATTTATTGCCGCTACCATCCTTGTTACCGCCGCATTATCTAGATACAAAGACGAGATACCCACTCTGTTTGGCTACTCGCTGCACATAGTTGTCACCGACTCTATGTCGCCGGAAATCAATGAAGGAGATTTTGTACTTGCCAAACAGACGGATATAAACGAGGTGGAAACGGGCGACTATGTGGTGTATGACTCCCCCGACCCTACGCTTGAAGGTAAGGTAATCATACACAGCGTGCTTGCAATAGGCGAGGACGAGAACGGCAGATACTTAACAACCGCAGGGATAAGGGAGGGCGCAGTCCCAGACCGCTACCCCGTGCGAGAAATATCGGGCAGGTATGTTTATAGCTCCGCTTTCATAGGCAAAGTGTTTAGCTTTATGACAGACTTTAGAAATCTGATGTTTTTAGCCGTTACCACAGGCGCACTCTTTATAGCAGTAAAATATTCGATAAAGGTCGCTGTGCAGATAAAAAATAAAAGGAGCAGTAATGAATAAGACTAGCGCAAGACTAAGAAAATTTTTATTAATCACCGTTACCGTATTGCTTATGAGCGGCGTAGCGGTAACTTTTGCGCAGTTTTTTCACCAAAACGAGATAACTGCTGAGGACGGCAGCGGCACAGGCGAAGTTAATATAGTTTTTGAAAATGTTACCATTGACAGTTCAGATTTTGAGAAGAAGGGCGATACTTATACATATAACTTTGATGTGAAAAACAATGGGAGTGCCGCATTCTTTTATTCAATTGTATTTTCTATAAAGTTGGACAGCGAGGAAAATCCGCCCAATCTTGCCAAAGCAACATTGCTATACCTAGACGGCAAATTTTTAGGTACGCTTGCCGATGCTGTGGGGAGTGAAGGCACGCTTAATGTTCCTATGCCGCACCCGCTATATTCGGGGGAGAATATATCGCACGAGATTAAGCTTGAATATCATATAGGCGCAAACGGATATTTTGCTGATTCCGATTTTGAACTCACAGTAAGCGCAAGTGCAAAGCAACTAGTACCAACCAGTGATAAATACTTGTTTGCAAGCTCTCTTTACGACTTGGAGCAAATTTTAGCTAACTACAACTATGAAGGCTATACACTGCGCCTAACGGGGGAAATCGAGCTAGACAAAAACATAACTATCTCTAAGCCCGTAACCCTAGATTTAGGCGGGCATACCCTCAACCTAAACGACAAGCAATTTATATTTGCTTATAGTGACAGCTTGCCGTCCGCTATACTCAACTCCCGCAGCAGCGGAGGGATAAGCGGCGGAACGGTTCAAGTAAGTTTGCCAAATTCGTACCTGTTAGACCACACAAAGAGTGCGACCCTAACAATAAATTCCGCCTCTGAGCAAGCGGTCAAAGATGCCTACGCCGTTTACCTTGACGAAGTAATCAAAGGCGGACTTAGAGAGGGTGACGACTTAAAAGGACTATTTGGGATATACATAGACCATTTTGCGGTAGCCATATCTGACGATTTAGGGTTGATAGACCAATCCACTCTTGCAATTACCGCAGCGGATTATACGGCGTTTACCCGTCTTACTATAAGTTTCCCGAGCTTTATTCCCCTTGAATACGATGTAAAAGTTTGGGGCGGTGACCCCGTTGCGGCGGCAAATACGATTATAGAGAACAACTTCTTTTTCCTTCCCGAAGAGTACAAAATTGACAGCGGAACAAGTATTCCAATTAGCGGCGATATCTTCCTGCCCACAATTTCCCGAAATTCGGAAAGTCCGATAACTTGGATATCATCCAATAGGGATGTGCTAACCGAGGAAGGTAAATATACCGCTCCCTATGAGGATGTTGAGTTTGAACTTTCTGTCGTGATAAGTGTTAACGGGATAAATATATTAAAGACATTCAAATTGACGGCAATAGCCAAGACGCCCGAAGAAAAAATGCGAGAGATAAGCATTATGCACGATATCCTTGTGTTCACACAGTCGGGAGAAGTGAGAGAGTTATTCCAAGCGGCGGAATTTGAGCATATGGGGCTAACCGCTTTGACATACACCTTGCCCCCAACAATAGAGGGCATTTTTGAGTTGGATTTAGACAATGCAACATTAAAGCTGTTAGAAAGCACGGACATAGAAAACACCTATTTAACCGTTATAGGTACTTTTGACGAAATCCAAGTTTCATCTACGGTAAGTATTAGGATAAATATCCTAAGCAATATTAGTTTCCACGATGCGGCTTATCGCAGCATTATGACATATTTATCCGCTATCTCCGAGAACACCCTAGAGGGATTTGCACTCCCCGACGATTACAAGACGGACACCACCATAGAATATATTATCCGTCCCGGCGAGGTTGGACCTTACTTTAACCCAGATGATGTTCAAGATTTTGTAAAGGTAAGAGAGGACGGCGGCTTGGATATCGTTGTGGAAAAACTCCCACGGGAAGACACAATCGTTACGGTAGAAGCCAAAATTACTTATGACGAAATAGAAGAAATACGATACTTCCGCTTTAGCGTTAGCGGTGTGATACACTATGCCGACGATGATATTGCCGATATTAACTTGTATCAAGAGCTAAGACGCAAATATGACATCAATAATGATTGGATTATCACCGCCCAAGAGGCGGCAAATCCTATTGGCGATAATGCAGGTGTTTTGGTCGCTAGCAGTCACAACATAAGTTCTTTAAAGGGGATAGAGTACTTCACCACCCTTACCGATGCGGATTTGAGTAATAATAATATCACAGACTTATCTCCGCTATCCTCTTTGGTAGGATTGGAAAAATTGGTCTTGAGCAACAACTTAATTGTGGATACAGACCCCCTCAAGGCGCTTAATGCTCTCAACTATATTGACCTATCCAACAACCTTATCACCAACATCAATTCACTAAAAAACAAGGATACAATCACCGACCTTATTCTAAATAACAACAACTTTTTGGGCGACCTTACCGCCATTGCGTATATGCCTTCTTTGGAAAGAGCGGATATTACTTCTACTCTCGCCACTTCGTCAGAGTTGGTAAAAAACATAAATGTTATTGTTACCGCCGACCAAAACTCCGGTGGCACAATAGCTTTTACAGGACAAGTCATTAACATTAATAATCATAGGGCAACCAACCTTATTGTAAACACAATTACACCCATCTATGAGTTTCACAATGTAATATACCTCCCGCCTACTGTAATATATAATGGGGTATCCTATGATGTTGCTTGGGGGGTATCTCACCCCGACATCGTTAAATTTGAGGGTAGCCGTGCCTATATAGAAAGACCTGTTGCCGATGTAAATGTGCAACTTTCCGCTCAGATAGTAAATGGCACTATTACTATAACCAGATATTTTGATGTGCTATCGGTGGGCGACGACACGCTTCCCTCTATGATTTATGACGGCGTGCAAATGCGCCCGTCATCTGAACTTATACCCGATGAAAGGCTAAGGTACTATCTTATAGATAAGTTTGATACGGATGGCAATAAGAACTTGGACGCCACAGAAATGCAAACACATCAGGGGGATATAGACCTTTCTGGCAAAGGTATAAAAGATTTAACGGGACTTGAGTACTTTAAAGACATCATAACCGTGCTAGACCTCAGAAACAACGATTTCACTGATGTTGCGGAGCTTGGCAAGATGACAGGGCTTACCACATTGAGAATAGATGGACAGGTGGATAATTTTGACGCACTGCTTGCCATAAATAATAGCTTGAGTTTGTTGCAAATATTTGGGGTACAGGATATCAATACGGACGCAAATCTTGCCACGCTATATCAAATATACCTAAACAACCCGGGACTTACGATTTATAAAGATTCTCTAGATGCCATATGGGATGCTTATATTGAGCCATTGGCGACAGCTCTTAAAAAACTAGAGGGCATATATCTTTTGTTTGCCGGCGATACCCAAGACAAGATGCAAAAGCTTGCAACGGGTGTTACCGCCGTGATGTATAACGGCGATATAGTTCCGCTTGATGTAACCTATGCACGCCTGAGCGGGCAGTATGGGATTGTATCAATAGATAATGAACCATGGATACGGCTTCGATACAATGCAATGCCCGCACAAGACGAATATGGCAGACTTAATGCAACGGTATCTATTGGTTCAACAAGCGTTACTAGAGAGCTTACAGTGATTAGCGTATATGACACAGAGATGCACTTGGAAATGTTAGATGAAGGGGGTCAAACTTACTTTCAGCTTTTACATGAAGTTGTTCCCAATTCTGCGGCAAGAAGATTGATTCTTGGTCGTTTAAATAATACCAGCGGTCCATCAGCAACGATCTATCAAGGCAATGAAATAAGATATATATCAAGAACTTCCTACCTAGGACTTTCAAGCATATCGTTCACGGGAGAAGGTATTTATGGAGTGAAAGGGCTAGAGATTTTTAAGGGAAGTACCACCCTTACAACAATTACCCTCACAGGATATATGACTAAACCCAATTATACTGAAGGCAGTATTTCGGATACTATATTCACCAATTCCGGATACCTTTCTTTGGATGTGTTGAACAGCGCCGATTATCCTTCCTTGCGTACGATAACTATTAACAACTCTGTTGTTGACTTGTTTGAGTTAAAGGAAGTTACTGACTTCACCACCCTTACCGTAAATAATGCCAGAAAAGTGGTTATGGATAGGACGCCCGACGGTGAGGAAAGAGAAAGTGTTTTTACTCATCTTACCGCCCTTACCAGCGTGACAATAACCAACTCTCAAGTGAGAGATTTTTGGGCGGTGCAAGAACTTAAAAATGTTATATATTTAAGGTTGCATGGCAATGCTCTTGCCAATATGACGCTCACCGACTATTATGTAGGGGAAGCATATGAAAATGTATTTGGCAGAGAAATAGATTACCGCATACTTGATGCCAACACCCCATGGACACCTAAGTCGTTAGACATAAGTGACCTAGGGGTAACCTTTGTTCAAGACGGGACTGCGGTTATGCCATACCCCTATGCGGTAACATATTTAAACTTACAACAGGCAGGCAGTAGCATCACTATCAATTTTCCCACCAGATATAACAGCAGTGTGGATAATATAGAGTGGGTTGCTACGGCAGGGCAGTCAACCTATACGGTTAATGGCACAGTGTTCACTTTTTCTGCACCGACTACCGTTACTACCTTGACACGCTTAACTGGTAAGCTATATGTGGCAGGCAGCAACCCTCGTTCCTATATAGGCGGCGCAGAGGTTGAGTATGTATTCGTTTCCCTAAAAACAGCAGGCACGACAGGCTTTACTGCGGGCGTGTTGGACATCAACCATGCGTTTATGGAAAACGATAGGTTTTTAGACCATCGCTTTGCTTTGTATATGCTAGGGCTTGCTACTGAAAGCGGCACAACGGGAACTTTTACAGAGAGTTCTGTAAAGGGAATCACGATAATTAATAATCACGCTCCCAATGCTGCCACGGTTACCACAACTTTTTATAATATAAAAGGTATAAGATACTTTACTGGATTAGAAACCATCAATTTGGGATTCCATACGGTAACAGATATTAGTGAGATTTACTACCTTACAAGCTTAGTAAACTTGCGTATGTATCAAAACCGCATAGACAATCTTTGGGCAACAATTGGCGGAGAAACAAGAAGTATATTTTATAATACACCAAACCTTGCGGTGGTTGATTTATATAATAACTCGCTTATACAAGATTACTTGCCTATTGCGTATAAAACAGAATCAACACCAAGAGATGCGGCACACCTAATTAACCTAAATACGATAAGCATATATCAAGGTGAGATAGCATATTTCCCCGCTGTATTAGTAAATGACGACCCCGAAAATATTATCAAAATGGCAAAAGCGTGGTGGAATGAGAGGAAAGATAGGACTATTGCACCTCAGCCAAACCTAATTCTTATTAATAACCACAGTAATTTAAACAACTATGCAAGAGTGAACGAGTTTTTTGGTGTGATAGAGGCTTTGGAAACAATAACCACCCCCTCGGAAGTAAGCGTAGACACCGCTCTCACTTCATCAATTAATGCCAACGGGAATGATTATTCTCTTACTTGGGTGACGCACGGCTCAGACAATAATATCACTTTTTCGGGTGCGGGTGTGGTTAGCTCAATAAGTCCCGAAATATCCCACAGCAACCA
This sequence comes from Clostridia bacterium, assembly GCA_041654915.1. Classification (GTDB taxonomy): domain Bacteria; phylum Bacillota; class Clostridia; order Christensenellales; family DTU072; genus JBAZCO01. The sequence continues at coordinate 23,780 of JBAZCO010000007.1, forward strand.
TACGATAACGGTAAGGGTAGAAACCTCAATATCAGGTGTTAATTCTCCTATATCTCGCCTAATAGACTTAAATATTTATGTTCAAGGCAATCGTGATGATTATGACTTATGGGTGGAGATTACTCCTTTTGAACTTAATACGGCATACAAGGATTATGAAAGTGATGCTCTCCCTTATAAAAATCTTGGAAATCAAGCTGATAACCATATTTTGCCAGCACACTTAATAATTCCTGATGCCACATTCAGAAACTTTATGTTTTATAATTATGATACCAACAACAATAATATTTTGGATATTGTGACCGCTAATAACGAAAGGAATCGTACGGGAACTGTAAGCTTAACCAATCGTTTTATCACAGACTTGAGGGGTATGGAGCTATTTAAACGGGTGACTATTTGGAACATTGACTATACAAGCTTTACCTCCTTGCCTAAAATGTATATCTCTAAAGACAGCTTAATTTATCGCCTAAGACTTAGATATGCTTATAACCTAAGCGACCTATCCAACCTGCATTATGATGCCGACGGCGAAGAAGGCACAGACTATGTGTCGCTCGCAGATAAGTTGACGCATCTCGATTTATATACATCCCTTTCGTTCTCAGATGAGCAGTATACGCATATTGCCAATATGCCTAAGCTCACATATTTGGATATAAGAAGCTTGAGGATTGCTAACTTTGATGTGTTCCACCCGTTATACAAAACAATCAATTATTTTAATGTATCTAACCATACCGTGAATGCGAACGATAACCGCACACAATATAAGCGCATTGTGTTGGATAGTCAAAACGGGCTTACTCTTGCTAACTTCTCATATGATAACTATATATTGAGGGATATTATTAGGTTAGACGCCTATCCCGCAGACGGAGTGGCAAGAGAACTCCCCTCCACTTTCAAGCTGCCGGGGTATGATAAAGAATATGGTATACGCTGGACGGCAATAACAGGAAATAACTATACGATATCCCCAAATGGCGACAAGTATTATATTACTGTTAGCCCGAATGCCGATATGACTGTTCCCATAACTGCGCAGGCAAGCTATGTAGAGGACGGCACTACTCACTATACTTGGGCAGAGAATTTGGACATAATCACTCTAAAAGAGGGAGATGCAAGCAACCTATACTACCGTATGGAAGGTACAATAGAAATAGACGGAGAATACAAAAATATTGAAGACTATGTTCCCGACCCTCTTATTAGATATATACTATACGCTAATTTTGATGCAAACGAAGACGGGCATTTGAGTGTGGCGGAACTAACAGCAACTACCAGTCTAAGCATTAACCTAAGCGCAATAAGAATAAGCAGTATAGAGGGTATACAATATCTAAGTGCTTTAGAGTCACTCACCCTAAACTATATTTATACCGACGACCTCTCTGCTTTTGCGCATATGGACAACTTGCAAACATTAACAATAAACAGTCTTTATATGCTAATTCGTGATACATCTGTGTTCAAGGAGATGGAGAGTTTAAACACTTTAACCGTTGGCAGCTTAGGTTTGCATAACTACAATTTTCTTATGGAAAATCCTAGCATTACCCGCATAAATACAATTAGCGGCACAACTAGTGGGGGAAAGACTGCATTATACTCAAGAAACTCCTATGCCTATGCAAGAATGTACAATCGCTTTAGTGATATTGGTTCACAAATGGGAAATGACAGTTACATTAGCACGCAGGACGAAAAATATGCCTCTACTATTCTAAATGCAATAGAGATAGATTTAGAGGCAGGCAGCCTAACCCAACTAGTTAATGAAACAAACACAATAACTCTGCCCGAAACGGTTACCTATCAAGGCAAAACTTACGATATTACTTGGGTGAGAATGTCGGATAAGCTAACAATATCGGGCAACGAACTCACGATAACCCAAGATGCTTTTGAGAAAGACTTTAGCCTTGTGGCAAGAATAAGCTACTTCCAAGGCGATATTGAGGAAGGTAAGACCCTAGAAAGTTACAGCTACGGCTGTTACGAAAGATTGTTCCAAGTGAGGTATCAAGGTGACTAGGCGACTGCTAATAATTATCATATCCTTGATTTTTACCGCAATCTTAATGGCGGGAGTTTCCTATGCCCTTTTTACCGATATTACCCAAGCAGACCCCATAGAGATATCTGCGGACGAGGAAACATCAGTAGTGGAAATTGGCAATGAGTATGATTTGCGCCTCTACGCATTTGACCGCTATCACAACCCCGACCACCCTGTATCCGAGTATGATTTAGAGGACAACCAAGGGGCAAGGGAGAGTTTGCGCCTCACATCAAACATACTTTTAAGTTACGACCTTGTGATAAATAGAGATATCAATCTTGACTTAGGGCAGTATTCGATAGACCTTAACGGACACACTATATTCATAGAACATCCCTATCACGGCACATTGACCTTGCAGGGAACAGACGGCATAACTTCCTTTACCAGCACAGGGGATAAAAGCGGTGTGATAACGCTAATCACTCCGCACACCAACATTAATATGGTAAAAATAAGTGATGACAATAATTTAATATGGAACATCGACCCCACAGAGGCGCAACTTGTAGAGCGAATTTTCTCTCTTGCCACACTGCACGGGCATTATTATAAAGATATCACCTTGCTTACCCACTATTACGCCTATGATATCAACTTTGAATGGACTAGTAGCGCACCCCAAATTGTTGCGAGTAGCGGACGCATTGTAGCGTTTCCTGAAGAAAACGCACAAACGGTAACAATGACCCTAAAGCTCACCTCACCCTTGTTTGAGGGAGAACATACACAAGACTACCCTATTGAGATAGGCGCAGAGGATGATAGGCTTTCTTACGGCCTTGAGGAGCTAAACGCATTCTTTGATGCGCACAAGTACGGCACGGATACAATATATATTTATCGTGATACTTGGCTGCTAAAAGGTAACGACTATTACGACTTAGCATACAGCTATCAAGTCATTGACCCAATAGCCCCCCCCAGTGAATATGCGCCCGACCTAGACACTAGCGGATATGTCTTAAAGAAAAATATGCTCACCCGAAGCATCACTCTTGCCGCCACGGTAAAGAGTGGCACAGACGAGGACAGCATCAACTTTAACATAACCGTGATTGTAGAGGACAACTTGGAGATTGCCAACAACATAGTGAGTGACTTAGAACTCTACCTTGTGTCCAACGAAGAAACGGTGATAGAGTTGCCCACCTATGAGGATTTGGCAGACTACGGCATAAAAGAACAACCTACCTTTAGCTTTGTTGGCAATGAGGACGGCTATTATCGCCTTGAGTATGACGAAGAATTGGGAAAATATCTAATAAAAGTCAACACTCTTCCTGATACGGGTGATGAAATATATGTAAGAATGGGATTTAGCTTTGTTACCAACACCCCCGAATATGTGGAAAAGGATGTGCAAATATTCTATATTGATGCGTCTGGGCTGTCGGGTGATGAAAGCCTAGATAGATATGCGCTTATGTATATATTGCTAAATGAAATGGTAAACGAGAGAACAAGCGGCAGAACATACAAAAGCTTTAGTATGCCAGTAGAAATTTTGGGCTATGATGTGGAGTATTATTTACAAACCCCCGAGGGTTTTCCTGAGGGCGAATATGCCCCAATAGTAATCACTTCGGACGAAAGTATTTCGCTATTTGATATCGACCCAACCAAAGCCCCCATTACCGACACAACGATAATTATCATTTATCGCTTCCAAGGGCAAACAGAGGACTACACAAAATTTTCCTTCTTTACGCTGCCGGGAATAATCAATAATAACGAGATTGGGATACTGGATACCGTACTTTATAATGCTATAGTAGCCGAATACGATATTGACGAAGACGAGGTACTCACCACCGCAGAGGCGGCGGCAGAAAAAGCAAAGTTCACTCTCCCCGAGGAAAGTGCGACGGTGCAAAACACTTTTAAAGGCTTGGAGTTTTTAACTCGAACAAGGGGTTTTAGCTTAAAAAGCAATAGCTTTGCCAAGTCGGATGCGGTATATTTGCAAAATAACCGAGTACTAACTTTTCTTGACCTTAGCAATTCTGGGTTGACAGAGAGCGACCTTGATACGTTTGAACATTTGGATTATTTAGAGGAATTAATACTTAGCGGCAACAGCTTTGCCAATCTAAATCAACTAAAGATGAGCCACACCATCCATACCCTAGACTTAGATGATACGGGGCTAGAAAACATAGACAAATTGCAAGATTATGACACTGTGCAAACGCTATATATTCAAAACAACGAAATTAGGCTTTTTGATACCCTAAAAGAAATGGAGGGCTTGGACGCCGTTTATCTATACAGTCAAACAATCGAAGGTGATACTAATGACTACGGCGCAGAAGGCAAATATAATATATCCATCTATAACTTGCTTGTAAACCGTGGAGTAAAAATTTATAATAGCCTTGAGAACGATGAACCAAAGTTGTATGTTCCAAATGCTTATATTGCCGAGGCATCAGCGGTGCTAGAGAGTATAATGCTCAATTCCCACACCACCACTACCATAGTCGTGCCGTCTAAAATATATGTGGGTTCAACAACTAGTGGCAGTAACTACGAAATAGATTGGGACTTTGTGAACTTTAGTTCGACCCCCGCCCCGCCCGCCCAAAATGACATAATTACCTTTACGCACTCTATTGGCTCAGGAACATATGAACTATATGCAAGCGTAACGGTTGGGGGGGAAACAGCTCACAAAATATTCTTTATTAAAAGGAGTTAGGATATGAAAAGAAAATTGATTATTTCTATACTGCTCCTTGTTTTTTCCACCGTGTCATTGGTTGCAGTCGTGTGGGGTTGGTTTACCGAAGGCTCAACATTTAGAGATTTTATTATCACCACAGGGAATGTGGAGTCGGAAGTAACACTATATTATCTTGAGGACTTCGATAATGACGGGAGTTTGGATATTGTGAATGACGCTGTTGTTGCTAGGGAAATAACCCAACTCAATATAGAAAACATTAAGCCGGGCGATGTGTACCAATACAGGCTAGATATAAAAAACAGCGGTACACTGGCAGGTGACCTTTTGGTATATTTTGATTTTGAGGACATTGAGGTGGGTGAAAAGCATTATTCGCAAGTGCTTACCATAGAAAGTAGGGTATATGACGAGGACGGCAATATAATAGATAGCACAGGCGTAGCTCAAATGGGTATGGAGAAAGGGGTATCGTTTGCCACCGTAGAAAATATACCCCCGGCAAGAAACTTCAATCCTCAGCCTAGCTTGCAAGTAAGCGTATTTTTTACCATAAAGTTTGAAATGCTAGACTATCTAAAGATTGCCAGCCCTGATATGTTCGGCAGTCTAGAAAATCTTAATGATTACAAGAATTTGGACTTGGAAACTCTCAGCATAACAGTACAGCTCACCCAGCATATAGAGCCGAGTGAGCCGCCGAGTGAGCCGTAAGATTTTTTAGCTTAAATTCATTAGGTTATAGTTTAATATACCGCATTAAAGCGTGAGTTTTTTGTTAAGCTCCCTAATTCTATCTAAGTCTACTTTTATAACCGCTCTATCGTAGGTGATTAGCCCGTTAATTTCATCCTCCACATCGGTAATTTGGGTGTATACGGTAGCGGCAAGCCCTTGCTTTATATTTGGTATCACGCTTTGTTCATATAGCTTGTGGTATGCGTTTTCAAAACTTTCAAGTGACTTAAACTTTCTATACCCAAAGGAGCGTTTCAAGTTGTATATATGCCCCTCCACTTTTACGCTAAATCCTCCAAACTCGGATAAAATTATCGCTCTATCGTCCTTGCCTATGGTGATAGGGCGGAAATATATGTGCAAACTCTTAAAGTCACCCCCGCCTTGGTCAAACCAACCGCTAGCGTGGTCTATGGGGCGAGTATTATCCAATTCTTTTACAAAATCATATGCCTTAATTGCATCAAACTGCCCCCAACTCTCGTTAAACGGCACCCACAACGCTAGCGATACGGTATTATATAGTAGCTCTACCGTTCTCTTGGTGTCTATGTAGTATTCCTCTCTGCCTTTGGCGTCACTTCGCCCAAAGAGTGAATAACGGCTGTCATTTATCTTGCCCCCCACAAAGGCGGTAGCCCCTAGTAGTAGGTTGTTTGCGCCATCACCGCCGTTTATCATATCTTGCCAAACCAAAACACCCAAACGGTCACAATGATAGTACCACCGCAACGGCTCTATTTTTATGTGCTTTCTTAGCATATTAAAGCCCATATCTTTGGTTGTTTGTATGTCAAATACCATAGCCTCGTCTGACGGCGGAGTATATAGCCCGTCCGAAAAATATCCTTGGTCTAGCAGTCCGTTGTGAAAGTAGGGTTGGTTGTTTAGCGCAAGGCGCATATATCCGCTTGTATCTAACATTAAACCAAACTTACGCATACCAAAATAGCTCTTTACGGTATCCTCTCCTGCCGTTACCTGCATATCATATAGCTTGGGTTGCTCTGGCGACCATAGGGTATAATCGGCAAAAGGTATGCTTGCTTTGCCCCCGCTAAATGCGGTTTTTAGCATAAGCTTGTCGCCGTCAAAAATCGTTATCTCTCCGCTTTCTATTCCGCTAACCGCAATATGCACGCTGTTGCTGTCTATATCGGGTGTGATTTTTATGCTTTTAATATATTCTTTTGCCACGCTCTCTAGCCACACGGTTTGCCATATGCCAGATTGGGGGGTGTAGAATATGCCGCCCCGCTTTAGTTTTTGCTTGCCTTTGGATTGGTTGCCCGTATCGGACGGGTCGGTTACAGTCACGCTCAAGGTGTTTTCGCCGTCCTTTAGGTAGTCGGTAATAT